>NZ_JBFOFT010000006.1:0-179322 GCF_040887425.1 Enterococcus sp. C53 | reverse complement strand
TCTCATTTATGAGAAAGAGTAATGAGCTTCTTTCACTCTGGAGAGTTGTCCGAGAGGCCGAAGGAGCATGATTGGAAATCATGTAGATGGTTCACGCTGTCTCAAGGGTTCGAATCCCTTACTCTCCGTAGCATTTTCCTGGCCCGTTGGTCAAGCGGTTAAGACACCGCCCTTTCACGGCGGTAACACGGGTTCGAGTCCCGTACGGGTCATTAATTGAAAAATGGAGGTTTAGCTCAGCTGGGAGAGCATCTGCCTTACAAGCAGAGGGTCAGCGGTTCGATCCCGTTAACCTCCATAATGAACTGGTTCCGTGGTGTAGGGGTTAACATGCCTGCCTGTCACGCAGGAGATCGCGGGTTCGATTCCCGTCGGAACCGTCATTCTTTTTCAATTAATACATTTTAAAATTTGGCGCGGTAGCTCAGTTGGTAGAGCAACGGATTGAAGCTCCGTGTGTCGGCAGTTCGATTCTGTCCCGCGCCACCATGGAGGAGTAGCGAAGTGGCTAAACGCGACGGACTGTAAATCCGTTCCTTAGGGTTCAGTGGTTCGAATCCACTCTCCTCCATTACATAGGGGCATAGTTTAAAGGTAGAACAGCGGTCTCCAAAACCGTTAGTGTGGGTTCAATTCCTGCTGCCCCTGCCATGGCGAATGTGGCGAAGTGGTTAACGCACCGGATTGTGGCTCCGGCATTCGTGGGTTCGATTCCCATCATTCGCCCTTCTTTATTGGGGTATAGCCAAGCGGTAAGGCAAGGGACTTTGACTCCCTCATGCGTTGGTTCGAATCCAGCTACCCCAGTTCTATAATTTCATTTATAGATTGAAAATAGTATAATGGCGGTATAGCCAAGTGGTAAGGCAGAGGTCTGCAAAACCTTCATCACCGGTTCAAATCCGGTTACCGCCTTAGTACTAATAAAATCAACTTGCCGGCGTGGCGGAATTGGCAGACGCGCTGGACTCAAAATCCAGTGCCCGTTGAGGGCGTGCCGGTTCGACCCCGGCCGCCGGTATTGACTAAGATGTACTCATCTTAGTTTTTTATTGAGAAATAAAATAACATTGTTTATAATGGCGAATGTGGCGAAGTGGTTAACGCACCGGATTGTGGCTCCGGCATTCGTGGGTTCGATTCCCATCATTCGCCCTTTCTTATTGGGGTATAGCCAAGCGGTAAGGCAAGGGACTTTGACTCCCTCATGCGTTGGTTCGAATCCAGCTACCCCAGTTTTTTACGCCGGCGTGGCGGAATTGGCAGACGCGCTGGACTCAAAATCCAGTGCCCGTTAAGGGCGTGCCGGTTCGACCCCGGCCGCCGGTATCATAATGAACTCCTAATGTGTCTTACATTAGGGGTTTTCTTTAGCTCTTTGTCAATAAGAACTGATGCGTGGTGTAAAAACAAATCTGGGTCAGAATGAACCTCATTCTGTCTCAGATTTTTTTGTTATAGAGCCATTTTCTTTTTGAAGCGTTGTCCTACTCTCTATACAGAAAATCATTCCACATCATGAAAAGAACCGTACCTACTGCCGTATAAGATGCTAAAATGAATAGAGGTAATGAAGATGAAGAAAACGTTTTTCTGTCTGATGACTTTTATGAGTTGCTTTCGCTACTGCAAAGAGCAGAAAATGGTCCTTATCATTCATTATCATTGGTGAGGGTCCTACAGGGATTCAAACGTTAGATAGCCTATGATTTTTCTGGCTTCTAGATATAGTGAAAGTCGTTTTTACCCACTCATCTGTGTTTGAAATAATTCATCTAATCAAACTGAGCCAAGAAAATACAATAATGGTAATCATCTAATTTTAAAAAAATAGGGATCTATCTATTGTTTTTTTGAATACCTCAATAGTTTAAAATTGCTCCCGCTCTATACAATTATGAATTAAATGAATTGGACTTTAGTCTAATGTTTTTTACATTAATCAATACTATAATTAATA
This sequence comes from Enterococcus sp. C53, assembly GCF_040887425.1. Lineage (NCBI taxonomy): Bacteria > Bacillati > Bacillota > Bacilli > Lactobacillales > Enterococcaceae > Enterococcus > Enterococcus sp. C53. Next base: position 177,362 of record NZ_JBFOFT010000006.1, on the reverse strand, counting down.
TAGTATTGTGGATTTAAGAAATTAAAGAGGAAAGAGAAAATATAGATGTTAGAGTTAATTATCTCCAAATTTTTTTTGGTACATATTCTATTTTTATTTCTAGCCTATTAAAGTCAAATTTGCTTGTTGGAGGGATTATGGATAATAAGAATCAAAAACTATTTATTGCTCAGTTTATTGCAACAATTTGTGTTGTTGTTATTCATTGTGGAACCATTACTAATCACCCGATAGTGCATTTTTTTCTAAAAAGTATGGTTTGTCGTATTGCTGTTCCATTCTTTTTTGTAAATAATGCATATTTCTTTCGGATAAATAGTAATAGGGAAGGCTATTCGAAGATGTGGCTAAGAAGAATAGTACGTCTATATACTATAGTGTTTTTGTTGTACATTCCGTTTGGTGTTCAACTGTTACAAGATACAGTTGATATTCAGTGGAATTTATGGTCAATATTATTGGCATTGGTAGTTAGTTTCCTATATACTGGAAGCATCTATCACTTATGGTATTTTCCTGCTTTGATAAGTTCATTAGCTATAGTTAAATATATGTTTCAAAGATTTAGATATAAATGGATTTTTCTGGTTTGCTTTTTATTTTTTTCAGTTGGTTCCCTTGAAACGTATTCCTTATTTATATCAAATCCAATGGTCATATCAGTTATGGAAAAATACTTTAATATTTTTTTTACTACAAGAAATGGGTTATTCTTTAGTCCACTCTTTATTTCCATAGGATTTGTTTTGGCTGATAATGTACATAATTTAGAAAAGCATCGAAAGTTATTCATATATGGACTAGTCGCTGCGTGTTTTTTAGGAGGAGTCGAAGGGATAATCACATTTTATAATCAAGGAATCGATAAGAATTTTATGTATTTCACAATCCCTTTTATTTTTAGTTTGTATGGACTGTTGGTTATTTCTAAAAGTAAAATCAAAAGTTTTGAAAATTTAAATTCCTATAGTAAGAATATATTCTTGTTTCATATGATACTTATTCAAATCTTTAATATGAGGCATGGCGAAATAACACCTATAAATGGATTATTCCGCTTGATGTTAGGTGTGTTTGTTCCAATAAGCATTGTTTTATTTTACAATAAAATTGTGAAACAAATATCAATTTTTTACAAAATTAAAATGTGAGATGAATTGATGCAGCATATTTGTTTGATTATGCTGAATTAGGATTTAAGTCAGCAATCTTGTTTTGAAATAAATCATCTAGTTAAACTGAACTAAGAAAATACGAGATGGGTAATCATCTAATTAAAATAATCAGGGTTCTAGCTAAACCCCAGCCTTCGGGTATCATAGAACCACTAATGAATCTTACATTTTTGGTCTCTTTGTCAAATGATGTTGGTAAAGAAAATTCTTAGAATCATTTGGACACAAAGAAGAAAATTTCTTTCTGTTCTTTTTTGGTTAAAATAGTATTACCGTGACAGATAATATTCTAGTATCTCTAAAAACGAATAAACGGTGTTCAAAGAGCTGACCTTCGGCGATAAGTCAAAAAATCTCAAAACATGAGGAGCTATTTCGAGATTTTCATCCTTAATGCTCCTGCGATTACTCGTCGCAGTTTTTACTTGGTGAGCGCTCAGGTCAAGACACTCTTTTCACAACCTCATGAAATAATGAGAGAGAAGTAAGAAGTAGTTAGTCTCTAAGGATAAACGATTGCCTGTGATAGCTGGGTTATTAATAGGTAGTATGATAAAGTATGAGTAACATATAAAGGATGGTGAATCATATGAAAGTTTTTAAGTTTCTCGTTAAAATGTTCTTAGCTGTAGTAATTCCTGCTTATGCCACTTATGGTTTGTTATCTGATAGGAATAAGTCAGACAGTAAGAAATCAAAACGCACTTAGATTGATTTGATGATTTTATTCGTTGTACCCTGATCCAGGGGAATCGAAAAGCTAAAAAGGAGCAAAACTATCAGAGGATGGAATGATTGTCGAACTTTATTTTTGACCTTATTAATACATAATAATGTAAAGGCATTCATTGGGAGGTGAGTTAAAATAAAGAACATTATTGAGTATAAGATACCCTTTAGTTCTAAAAATATTGAAATACAAGTCAGAGAATTTTTGAATTATTATGAGAAAGATAAAACTGTCTTTCACTCGTATGAAGTAGCCAACAAGGCGAAAGAACTTGCAGAAAAGTTTAACGTACCAAAAGATAAAGCCTATCTTGCTGGTTTGTTACATGATATTAGCGTAATCATTCCTGATGATGAAAGGATAGAACTACAAAAGAGTTTAGGGGAGGAAGTTCTAAAAGAAGAAGAGAAACTACCTATGATTCTCCACCAAAAACAATCAGTATGTATAGCAAAAGAACTATTCAATATAAAGGATAGAGAAATATTATCAGCTATTGAATGTCATACAACGCTTAAAAAAAATGCTTCTAGTTTAGATAAAGTTGTTTTCATTGCAGATAAGATTAAATGGGATAGAGACCATAGTGCTCCTTATTTAAAACAATTGAACAAAGCTTTAGACATCTCTTTAGATCAAGGGTGTAAAACCTATATTGAGTGGGCTTTAACGGATATTTTCGTTTTACATCCTTGGCTAAAAGACGCAATGTGTGACTTAGGAATGTGAGTTTATGAGAAAATTCTATTTGGTTCAATAAAGAATTTGTGCTTTTTTATGATTATATTTTCGTCAGTTAATTTTATAGAGAGATTACTATTTTTTATGTCGAATGAGTGTAATCACCGATGAGGACTAGACAAACGGTTATTCTCAAAGCAGTAAAAGACATACACAATTTTACTTAGTAGTTTGGCGTGATCAAATAAGTTCTTTCAGATTGATGGGTTGAATAACTTCATCTTAGCGGTAGTGTAGTAGTTTTTTATAAAAGAATTAGGACCGATAGAATACTCTATCAGTCCTACAATGATTGAGTGTTCGTCTGGTCTAGAGACTAAAAGGTGAGTGTCCTAGACTTAACATGTTTTACTAGATCTGCTTTAAACGAAAGCAGAAGAAGTTGTCTACTGAAATCACTATACAATTTATTCTGATAATGGAATCAGATTCATTTCTTCATAATAAGACATTTCCCAAAAAAGATATTCAAATTCCAAACTGGAAATAAAAATTTGTTTTACTTTTTGTTGTTCCTTCGCACTTTTCATTTCGGCTAATTCATCCAACAGGTCAAACATCCACTCAAATGATTTTTCAAAACTAGGATCTGCATATAAATCAATCCAGGAGCGATAGGGGTTCTTTTCTAAACTCGATTGATATCGTTTTTTTAAACGACTCGCATAATCGTAATAGGTCCAAGCGCAGGGAAGGATAGCTGCGATGATTTCAGCTACACCTCCACTATGGCCGATCGCTAGCATATTTGTTGTATAAGAGCGATTGTAAAAAGAAGGTTGTACGGTGTTAAATTCTTCTTTTTCAATAGCATAATCCAACATATATTGGCGATGTAAGTCAAGTTCTGTTGCTAGAATACTGTATTGTGCTTCCACAAAATGAAACAATTGATGTTCATTGTCTGATTTGGTGGCAGCTAATGCGAATACTTTAGCATATTCAAATAAATACAAGTAATCTTGTAGTAAATAAAATTGAAATGTCTTTTTAGCAAGAATACCTTTTCCTAATTCTTGAATAAATGGATGATTAAATCCTTTTTCCCAGCTGTCATAAGCTTCGATTTTTAAATTTTTTGAAAATGACATTGATTTACCTCCCAATCGTCTGATCAATCAATCCTAAAAGTTCCTGACTGGCTTTTTTGATATCTTTTTTTGACAAAATAGCAGATACGACAGCAAAACCTTGAATGGGAAGTGAGTGAAAAGCTGGGATTGTTTGCTGATTGATTCCACCGATCACAATGATTGGAAGCGAGATTTGCGCACAGATTTTTTCTAATTCTTCAGTTGTGACATGCATTGCATCTGGTTTGGTATCTGTAGGAAACATTGCACCGACTCCTAGATAATCCGCACCATTTTTTTCTGCTTCGATGGCTTCTTCAACCGTTTGTACTGAAACACCGATTAGTTTATCTGGTCCAAGATGCTTACGAGCTATAGTTAAGGGTAAGTCATTTTGACCTATATGGAGACCGTCTGCATCACATGCCAGAGCAATATCAAGGCGGTCATTGATGATCAAGGGAACGTTATATCTTTTGGTTAATCGCTTTATCTGTATGGCTTCTTCGTAAAACTTTCTAGAATCTAACTGTTTTTCTCGGAGTTGGACAGCAGTAACGCCTCCTTCAAGTGCTTGTGAGACAGCTTCTAGCAGTGTATTGGTAGTGAACAAGAGTGGATCTGTTACTAGGTAGAGCCGGTAATCAATCATCGAATGCAATATAGTCACCTCGTTCTGATAAGGTTTGATCAGTTAGTTTACTTATTTCATCTATTAAATGAGTACGTAAACTACCTGTTCCGTTGGTTTTTGCCTTTTCAAAAGCTAATTCACCAGCAACACCCATTGCAATCACGCTACTTACGGTTGCTTCAAAAAAATCATCGGAATAACCACCACAAAAAGTAGCAATTAGGGAATCTAACATACAACCAGTACCAGTAACATGGCGCATTGCAGCACAACCATTTTTTACCTGCATCGTTCGAACACCATCTGAAACGATATCGATTGCGCCGGTTATGACGATGATACAGTGAAAAGAAGAAGCTAGTGTTCGTGCAATATTGATGACTTCAGTTTCTTTTTTTTGATTCACAAGCGAAGTGTCTACTCCTTTAGCTGAAGTTTGAATACCTGCTAGACAAAGGATTTCTGAATAATTTCCACGAATGACTGTAAAATGGATACTGTTTAATAACTTTTTAGTCACATCCATACGAAATTGAGAAATACCCACACCGACTGGATCGAATATGACCGGAATTCCATGCTTGTTCGCTTCTTTGCCAGCAAGAATCATCGAATCAACGGTTTGTTCATTCAAGGTTCCTATATTGAGAACGAGTGCATCCGTTTTAGCTGTTATTTCTGCTACTTCTTGAATCGCATCAGCCATTATCGGAGAACCACCAATAGCTAAAGTAATATTGGCACAATCATTGACTGTTACATAGTTCGTTAGATGGTGAACCAACGGATTGCATGCACGAATTTGTTGGATAATAGTTTCGAATGATGACATAAAATTACTCCTCTTCAACGGTATTTTGGTAAAGCGAGTAGAAATGATTCGTAGGACCATGTCCTTGACCGATCGCCAACGAATGTTGGATTGCAAGTGTAACGTATTTCTTTGCTTCACAGACAGCCTGCTCTAAGGATTTTCCTAGAGCTAATTCAGAAGCAATAGCAGAAGATAACGTACACCCTGTCCCATGAGTATTTTTGGTTTCGATTCGTTCTGCAGTAAAATGATAGACTTTCTTTCCATCAAAGAGCACATCGGTAGCTTCACCAGATTTATGCCCACCTTTGATTAAAACAGCTGTTCCACTATTTTCGTAGATGGTTCGTCCGACTTGTTCCATATCTGCTATTGATGAGATCGTACATTGTGCAATTTTTTCTGCTTCTGGGATATTAGGTGTAATCAAGTTAGCTAAGGGAAGAACTGTCTGGATCAGTGTATCAATCGCAGTTGGCTCCATCAACGCATTGCCGTTTTTAGCGTACATCACTGGGTCTAAAACAATATTTTGTGGTTGCCATTTTTTTAAACTTTCGGTCACTGCAAGCATTGTTTCTTGGCTAGAAAGCATCCCAATTTTTACAGCGTCGGGAAAAATGTCTTCAAAAACCGCATCCATTTGATCTTTGATGATTTGAGGGGAAATATCTTGGTAGGTCAATACACGAACCGTATTTTCAGCTACGACTGAGGTGATAACCGACATTCCATACACTCGATGAGCAGAAAAAGTCTTTAAATCGGCTTGTATACCCGCACCACCACTACAATCTGATCCTGCAATACTAAGCACTTTTTTCATCTGTGATCCTCCTTAAAATAGAAAAAGACATTCCCCTAGAAAGAAGAATGTCTTGTTTGTTTTGATTTCGCATCAACAAAAAGGACATTTGCTCCCTACGCTGGTATCAACCAAACAGGTTCAAAGGGTCAGGTTTTACCTTCTCAACGCAACAGCGTCCCCCTGCAAACAAAATCATATTTTATTACTTTTTAATCATAGCGGAAATAGTTAGGAGATTCAAGAGCAGATAAAGGAAACAGGTGAGAAGCGGAACTGCTCTTACGTAACTTCCGTTTTTGTCATTGCTAAATATCCATATGAATCAAGTGATCCGCAATGGTGTCGGTAGTAATGATGGAGTCAACCAGTTGATTTTTACAAGCATAATAGATTCCTTGCCATTTCGCATCATCATAAGCAATAGCGATGGTTTCAGGAATCGCTTTAAGCTCTTCAAGACTTAGGCCAACCACATGCTTATTGATTGGATGATTTACTTCTTGCCCATCTTTATCATAAAAACGGGAGTTGATGTCCCCAACTGCACCAATCCCTCTTAATTGTGCCATTTCTTTTTTATTAGTATACCCGATTTCTTCCATCGTGTTGAAATGATCAGGGGAGGAGATACCGACAAGTGCTAATTCGACTTTTTTGGCTTCAGAGAGAATTTTATCAATGTAGATATTACCTTCAAATTCTTGACGGATTATCTCATTAGAAACCAGTGCTGGAGTGTAAAGATATTTTGAAGAACCACGCGTCTTTCGAGCAAATTCATGGCAAAGTTGATTGGAGTGGATATCAAAATGATCATATCCCATGCCGCCAATTAATGGAATGAATGTTGTATCAGGATAATTCTCAAATGGAAATTGAGTAACTAAGCTTTTGATTGACTTTCCCCATGAAATCCCGATTGTTTTCGCAGCTGCAATCTTATCTTTTAAAGAAATTGCTGCAATTTGTCCAACCATTTTCTCGATTTCTGGATAAGATAGATTCGTTGTGTCCACCACTTTAACAAAAGATAAGGCAAATTTTTTCTCTAGTTCGGTTTCTAATTCAATGGCATAGATATTTTCACTATTAATAAAAAATTCAATGAAACCTGCTTTTCGAGCATCAATTAACCATTTAGAAATGAGTGAACGAGAGACTCCCATTTTCTTAGCAATCTGTGCTTGTGTCAGACCTTCTTTATAATATAAAGTTGCTACTTTCACCATGTTTCTTTCTTCAGACTTACTCATTTTTTCCTCCAATTGATCGTTTCACTCCAGTTATTCACTTCACTTAAATAGATCAAGTCGATCGGGTAATCATAACTGTCATACATTTAATAAAAAACATTTCCATTTTTAGTGTACTTTATTTTTTCAAAAAAATCAATTGACATTAATTTTGTCAAATGATATATTCTTGGTGTGGTATCATATGACAAATGAATTGTCTTTTGATAAAAGCGCGCAATTTGATCTTAAAAGGAGGAATGGGATTTGAATTTTCTGGTGAAGTTGTCAGATGGCTTTATGGGAATGTTTCAAGCTGGAGCAGATACTTTTGTTGGATTTTTAACGACGATCGTTCCGCTGTTGATTTCTTTGATTCTTTTTGTAAACGCTCTAATAAAAATTATCGGAGAAAAAAGAGTATTTGGATTCATGCAACGATGTACGAAATTCACGTTATTACGTTATACATTGATTCCGTTTTTAGCGTGTTTCTTTTTAACAAATCCAATGTGTTATACATTTGGACGATTTTTAAAAGAAGAACACAAGGCAGCTTACTATGATGCAACGGTGTCAATGCTTCATCCCATCGTGGGATTATTTCCTCATGCAAATTCAGCTGAACTATTTGTTTATCTTGGTGTAGCAGCTGGCTTTGGTAAAGTGGGAAATCAAAGTGAATTAGGTCTAAGGTATTTATTGGCTGCTTTTATGATTATCTTAGTACGAGGAATCATTACAGAAAAAATTGCTCGTTTCTTAACACAAAGAGAAGCAAAAAAAACAACAGAGGCATAGACGAAACTGAGAATGGAGGTAGAGATGGAAGCGAAAAAACTAATTATCCATAAAGGAAATGGAGGCTGGGGAGGACCATTAACCATTCCGTTAAATGATGAACGTAAGAAGTACGTTATCAGTGTAACCGGTGGTGGTATTCATCCCGTCGCTGAAAAGATTGCGGAATTAGCTGGGGTAACAGCGGTTGATGCATTTAAAAATCCAGTGGAAAAAGAAGAAACCTTGTGTGCAGTCATTGATTGTGGCGGAACAGCACGCTGTGGAACGTATCCAAGAATGAAGATCCCAACAATCAACGTAAAATTGCAAGCGCCTTCTGGGCCGTTGGCGAAATTTATGACAGAAGATATTTTTGTTTCAGGAACAACGATTACAAACATAGAAATTATTAGTGAAAGCGAAGCTGCACAAGTACATAATAAAGAAGATAAGAATGAAAAAACATCAAATATCAACACAAATAAACCGGAAACAACTACAGAAATAACAAAAGAAACCACTGAAAAGAAAAATCATAGCAATAAAAAAGGTGGGATTTTTGGCTTGATCGATACCATCGGACGTGGTGCGGGGAGCTTTATCAATATCATGTATCAAGCAGGGCGTGAAACGATCGATACCGTGCTAACAAATATTATTCCATTTATGGCTTTTGTTGCAACTTTGATTGGTATTATCAACTATACAGGAATTGGGGATATTATTGCGAAGTTTTTGTCACCTTTAGGCGGTAGCTTACTTGGCTTAGTTCTATTAGGTGCTATTACTAGTTTGCCGTTTTTATCTCCTTTATTAGCACCAGGGGCGGTGATTGCTTCGGTGATTGGTTTATTGATCGGAACAGAGATCGCTAATGGTACAATTCCGCCACATTACGCTCTACCAGCACTGTTTGCTATCAATTCACAAGTTGGCTGTGATTTTGCACCCGTAGGAATGACTTTGGGAGAAGCAAAACCAGAAACGATTTCTAATGGTGTGCCAGCTGTGTTGTTTTCGCGAATTTTAACTGGGCCGATCGCAGTTATCATTGCGTATGCCTTTTCAATTGGATTATAGAATAGGAGTGAAAAAATGCAACCTAAAAACATAACGTTTGGCTATTTAGCTGAGAAGAAGAATGCAAAGATCAAGGAAATACCGATGCCTGAATTGGCAGAAGATGAATTGTTAGTAAAACAAGAAGCTTGTAACATTTGTACAACTGACTATCAACAATGGTTAGGACTTAGAGAACATCAAGGCTATCCTATGGCTGGCGGACATGAATGTTCAGGAATTGTCATAGCAAAAGGCAAAGCTGTCGGCGATACCTACCAGATCGGCGATCGAGTCAGTGTACTTTATGATTATTGTGGTTACTGTGATGAGTGTAAATTTGGTGAAATTACGAATTGTGAAAACAAACGGCAATTTGGAAAGAATTATTCAAAAGAGTTTTATGGGATTTTTGGATTTGCGAATTATTTTGTTCGTAAAGCCAAGAGCTTCGTCAAGATGAGACCAACTTTATCTGCCTCAGAAGCTGCTTTTGTCGAACCCTTATCCTCCGTCGTTCAAAATATGAAAAAATTACGAATAGTGCCTGGGAAAGAAACGATCGTGATCATCGGTGGAGGAACAATGGGACTTCTTAATGGACTAACAGCACGAGCAATGGGCGCAAGGGTCATTATTTCTGAGGTCATGCCTAAAAAGTTAGCTCTGATCAAGGAATTAGGGTTTGAAGCGATTGATGCAAGTCAAAACGATCCAGTCCAAAAAGTCAAAGAACTCACAAATGGGAGAGGGGCTGACAGCGTCATTGTCGCAGTTGGATCAACTTTGGCGATGAATCAATCCCTTGAGATGGTGAAAGAAAAAGATGGGAAAATCTCGATTTATGCTGCGGGTTATCCTGCGCCTGAAATGGCTATCCAGCCAAATACGATTCATTATATGCGTCTCGAAGTGATCGGTACGTATGCTTCCACATTAGAAGATTTTTATGACGCAGCTACACTCCTAAATGAAGGGCGTGTCGATGTATCAAAATTGATCGAAACCAAAATTCCATTAATGGATATTCAAAAAGCATTCGAGATCGCTAGTACCCCAGGAAGCTACCGGGTATCAGTTGTATTAAATGAGGAGGGGAATAAAGAATGATCAAATGTTTAGCAATCGCAGATTTATTTATTGATCGAGAAATGATGGAAGAAGGCTTAAAAGATTTAGCGACAAAAGGAATTTCTGTAGACATCAAAGAATGGCGGCATTCTGATTTAGATAGTCTGCAAAAAGGTAATATCAAGATTGAAAAACATGGGTGTGATGCAGTCGAATTACCAGAGTATCTCTTAGAAAATATTGAAGAGTATCAGTGGATCATTACTCAATTTGCACCGATTGGTAAAAAAGTGATCGAACGGGCGGAAAATTTGGAATTAGTTGGCGTACTGCGAGCAGGTACAGAAAATGTCGCTGTTAGCTATGCCGAAGAAAAAGGAATTGCTGTTTATAATACTCCTGGCAGAAGTAAGACTAGTGTGTCGGAATTTACTGTTGGTTTGATTTTGACAGAAATTCGAAATATCGCACGAGGAAATCAAAAATTAAGAGAGCATCAGTGGCAAAAGTACTATCCTAATGGGCTATTAGCACCTGAATTAAAAGAGTCAACGATTGGGTTAATTAGTTATGGCGAAATTGGCCAACGAGTTGCTCATTTGTTGCGACCTTTTGGATGTAACATTCTTTTCTTTGATGATTATTTTGATGGTACGTCCCCTGATACTCAAGTTAGCTTAGAGGAACTGGTGGAAAAAGCAGATATCTTTTCGATGCATTATCGATTGACTCCTCAAACAAAACATATGATCAATGAGTCGCATTTCAAGAAAATGAAACCTTCTGCTGTTTTCATCAATAGTGCCCGTGCTGGATTAGTCAATGAGCAAGATTTGATTCAAGCATTAAGAAACAAAGAGATTACGGGAGCGGCAGTGGATGTTTTTGAACAGGAACCATTACCCGCAGACCATCCTTATCTAACATTAGATAATCTCACGATCACTCCTCATATTGCGGGCTCGACAATTGGTAATTTTGCCAATTCGCCTAAAATATTAGTGAACCGAATCTTTAGAGAATATTTATAAAAAAACATAAAAAATTGAATGAGTGGAGGAAATACATAAGATGACTTTATATGGTGAATTACAATTAAGAGAAAAAACAGGAAATCCAATCAAAGTGGGTGTAATTGGTGCAGGACAAATGGGCAGGGGAATGATTGCACAAATAGCGTCAATTCCAGGGATGATCGTAACAGGGATCAGTGACTTGTCCCTTGATTATGCACAAAAAGCGAAAGAAGCGTATCTAGCTTCGGCAAAAGTTAAAAATGATGTCCTTATTTCAACAGATGCTAAAGAAATTATTCACTCTGATTGGAATGAAGTAATCGTAGATGCTACTGGTGTACCTGAAGCAGGAGCAAAAATTGCGCTTGAAGCGTTATTAGCAAAAAAACATCTTGTCTTATTAAATGTTGAAATCGATATCACTATTGGACCTTTGATGCATAAACTCTATGATTCAGCAGGGTTGATCTATACAGGATCAGATGGCGATGAACCTGCAGCAACCACCGAATTATTTGAATTTGCTTCGTCTATGGGGATGGAAGTCTTAGTTGCGGGAAAAGGCAAAAATAATCAATTGAATATTTCCGCAAATCCGGCAACTGCTGAAAAAGAAGCTCAGAAATAACAAATGGCTCCTCACATGCTAGCTGCTTTCCAAGATGGAACAAAAACAATGGCTGAAATGAATCTTTTATCAAATGCGATTGGCTATATCCCTGACAAGGTAGGTATGCATGGTTTGAAAGGGGATCTAGATTCTGTCATTACTTCGTTAGATTTAAAAGAAAATGGTGGTGTCTTATCTCAATTTGGTGTAGTGGAATATGTGGATGGTTTAGCGCCAGGCGTCTTTGTTATCGTTAAGGGGCAAAATAGCGAAGTAGCTGAAGAAATGAATTACTTGATGAAGAAAGGGGAACGGGATCATCATATCTTATATCGCCCGTATCATTTAGCAAGTTTAGAAACACCAATTACGATTGCAAAAGCTGTCTTACAACAAGATCATGCCATTGTTCCATTAGGCGCCCCAATTTCAGAAACCGTTGCGGTAGCGAAAAAAGATATTCAACCTGGGGATCATTTAGATGGAATCGGTGGTTTTTGTGTCCGAGGAGTACTTGAGACCCACGAAGAAATGAAGCGAGAGGGACATATCCCGATCGGACTGATCTCTGGAGAAGTAGTAGCAAAACGTTTTATACGGGCGGGTTCTTTCTTAACTGAAGATGACGTTGAACTAGATGCCAGTACCACTGTTTGGCAGTTACGTCATTTACAAGATACGACGTTATCATAGAAGGAGGAGAAAACCATGCACACAACAAAGATTGTTGAGGTTGGTTCTTTAGTGGAAGAATTTGCGGCAGAGTACTTAATGATTCTTTTCGGACAACAGGTACCACCTGAATTAAAAGACATCTGTGTGGTCCATGACAATCATGAAACGGCTAAAAATGTCATCAAAACAGGGGATATACTGACCATCGGCAACCAAGAATATGAAATCAAAGAAGTTGGCAGTGAAGCCAATCATAACTTTGAAACCCTCGGTCATATCTCCATTTATTTCCGCACAGGAGAAAACGAAGTCTTGTCAGGAGCAATCGTTGTAGAGCCTCAAATCTTTCCAGAGTTTGCGATTGGGGATACCATCCGATTTGGAGAACCACAATAAGGAGCCGCTAGTTGTTGAAGAACGGCTGGGATTGTTCCTGATCGTAGTAAAGAACTAATGTGTTTGATAGTATATCAATAACTGCTAGATCAGAAGAAAAAAACTAACTCTGCCTCGTGAAAATTTAGGTAGAGTTAGTTTTTGTTTGATAACAGTTATCGTTTTTTCTTTTTTACAATATACAGTAAAAAGACAATAATGAGGACGAGAGCGAAAATAATACCTCCAGCTAGCCAAAGGAGCCAATTGTTTTGCGGCTCATCCTTTGTAGTAGATATATTTTGTTCATTATAAGTTGCAGCTGTTTTTTGCGAAATAGTAAAATTTATCTTTTGCTGCCAATTGATTTCCTTGTTTTTGACATTCGTCATTAGCTGATAGGTTCCTGGTTCGAATTCTTTTCCTTCTAAAAAAATCAAATAGTCCGTGCCGCTGTTAGGGGCGAACGAAATGGGTTGAGTCCCAGTTAGTACTGGGGTTTGTTGTTGTTCTTTTTTGATCTCATAGTGTATACGAGCACTAGATAGATAAGCAGCATTAGTATTTTCCAAAGTTGCTTTGATGGCATTTCTCTGGTTGATTTGGGTAGGTGCTGCTTTTTTTAGTTCTAAGTTCGGTTGGATTTTGTTTAGTTGTGTTTTAAGTAAGACAGCAATCTCCCGAGAAAAGACATGTTGGATATTTCCTTGTATATCTTTTTTTGGTTCTTCTTGGAGATAGAGCCCACCCGCAATTACTCCATCAAAATCTTTTTCTGGCATTTTGATGGTTAAAGGAATCTTTTTTTGTTCATGTCCCGCAAGAGTAAACTTTTGCTTATCAACAGAAACAATTTTCTCGATATCGATGGGCAAATTATTAGGACGATCTTGATTTCTACCAGAATATTCAACAACGCCTAGTTGATTGGTCTTTGCACGATTAAAGGACGGAATGATCGTGATCTCAGTTTCTTTTAGATTCGTGACTAAGACATTCAAAGTCGATTCCTGTCCAGGTTTTAGTTGTAGATCAAAATAATTGTCGTTTGTTGATGGTGTTGATTCATTGACTTGTATTTGTGCATCAAAACTTTGTAAGGATTCGCCGTAGATGTTAAGATTTCCCATCAGTAGAAAGAAGAAGGGTAGTATCCAAAACCACTTTTTCACGATCATTCCTCCTTTCTTAGTTGGTTGGACTGAATGAGAAAGTCCAATTTAATATAGTAGTATATTGTTCGGCTACTTTATTTGTATTCGCTGGAACAGATAAGCTGAATTGATTGATCGCTAGTGCAGTATCACCCGAGTTTTGACCTGCGGTTGCATCTAAAATCGTAGCATCTTGATTGAATACTTGGATCGCTAATTCATCGTTTTCATAGGCACTGGTAGGGGCTAATCCTAAGTTATTTGTAAGTGCGCCAAAAGATAAATTGAGCTGTGCACCTGATAGCTCAACATCATCCGCTGTTTTGAACTGGTCAGTTTGAGATAACTTAACTGTCCATGTAGCTGCAGGATTTCCTCGGTTGTCTCGAACAGCTACGGTTCCAGTAGTAGGTGTAGAGCCGGTTTGTTCACCTGTAGCAGTAGCAATCTAGTTTTCAGCAGCTGCAGTTTGCAAGGGATGATCCCCAAAGTCTAAATTAGTTGGTATACCGCCAGCATAGTCAAATTCAAGTGCGCCTTCCACATAGGCCACTTCTCCTTGGGTTTGTGAATCAGCAAAAACGAGAGAACTTGAAAACAAGCTGATCCCCAAGACAAAAAAGATAACGTTTTCTTTTTCATTTCTTCTTCCTCCTAAATAAATTACGGTGTATCCGATAAGAGCCATTCCACCATTGTTTGGTAGGTTCCCTTTGTTTTCAGACTTTCTTTGGGAACCGCTAATGAGAACTGATTGATTGCCAATTGGACTTGACCAGGATCAGTTACACCATTTAATTTGAGTAATGTTTGTTGCGTACCTATAGATAGAGGGACCATTTGATTAGCAGTACTTGTGATCCCAGTGATAGGAAAGGTAGTTGTTAAATCTGCTGTTGAGATTTGTAATTGGGACGTTAATTGATTGGTTCCGTTTTGCCAAGGACTAAGTTGTTGGACTTTTATTTGCCAATTTTTTACAACTGTCCGTGTATCAGTAATCGAAATCGATCCGGTAGTTACTTGATTGTTATTGGTGGCTACTAAGTGCTCATCCTGTTGGGTCTGGATCAAGTGCTGACCAAAGTTCAAGTGAGTCGGCAAGCTTGTGGTCTGCCAAGTGAGTGCTCCAGCTGAAAAATAAACAGGTGTTGTACCAGTAGTAGGTCCTAACTGAATCGTCGACTGATCTGTTTGAATAAAACCGCCCTTAAAATTAGCTGTTAGATCTTGGGTCAATTTGGGCGAAGATAAAAGAAATGGTAGCGAAACACTCGTATTACCTAAAATCGAAGCAGCAACCAAATTTTTACTATTATCAGAAGTTGGTGAATTTAAACTCGTAATAAATTGAGACAAAGCTGTGACAAAGGGGGACAATAATGTTCCTAAAACAGTACCAATCAGCGGTAAAGCTTGGACGATCGTTAATAAATTTTGAATCCGATTTTTTAATGTCATTGTCAGGATGGGTAATAGCCCTTGACTAATCGCTACGCCATACTGAGTGCTTGAGCGTGGGACGATAGCTAGAGTAAGATTCTGGGCACCAAAAGTTTCCGAACGTAATTCTGACAATGCCTGATTAACCGCTGTTTTATTTTGTGTGGAAACTAAAGGTGAGTTGACGATCAACGAAATCACAGAGGTTATGGTCGGCAAAATCAATTGTAAAGGGGACTGACTAAGTGGCACAGTAACAGTAGTTTGAACAGTCGCATTCCCATTAGGTTGGATATACCCGACCATTTCAGTCGGTGCTTCTAAAATGGCATATTTATCGCCAGTTGTGATAACACCAGCGCTGATGCCATTTTTTCCTTCAATGAGAAAAGTGACAGGGACATTTACTCGGTTTAAAAAAAGCGCATTTGGACTGGTTTGACTGTTATTAGTTGCGGTAGTCGTACCAAATAAATTTAACGAAACTGCTTGAACAACATTTGTTTGTGCAAGGACTGACAGAAGTGTCAATAACAGAAAGATTACTTGTTGAATCTGTTTTCTTTTTTTGTGAAGCATCGTGCCCCCTCCCTAATGAGTGAACCATATTAACTCGACAAAAAATTGGCGAACGCTAAAATGATTGCAACTCTGATTAATTAAACTATAGCAATTTTTCGGAAATCTAGCTAATCAAAAACTCATTTTTTTCTAATTTTTATAATAGAAATCCATATTCTACAGTTTTTTCAAATGAGGAATGTTTCTATTTATCTTTAATATGATGCGTTTAAAATGAGGGGGAGCCAAGAAGGATTTTCCAAAATGAAAATTAAAAGAGATGATTTGAGAAAAATGGATAGTTGGATCTAGCACTTACATCCATTTTTCTGTTTCGTGCGTAAAGGTCGAAACAAAAAAATACGCCCTAAAAATTGTCGTTTTCACGTACAACTTTTGGAGCGTACCTCATTATAGAGTCTTTGAAAAAGAGACTTTGAAAAAATAATCCGATGCATCACAACCTTCGTCCAATATTAGTTAACCGAAAGCGAAGAAAGCCAACTTTTTGCGGCAATTAATTCAGCCTTTGTTAATTGATGACCAGTAAACGTTTCTTGCAATGTGAGGTGAGCTTTTTGCATTTCAAAATCTTTGATCAGATTCGTAATCGCTATAGAGGAGACGATTGGATCGGTCTTGCTGTAAGAAAGCCAGATCTGAGTATCAGTCATTATTTTTGCTGGATAATTGACGTTTAAAGACATTGGATGAAAAAGGATTCCTTTTCGCAGCTCAGTATTTCTCGATAATAGCAAGTGAGCAGCGATATTCGCTCCATTGGAATAGCCTACGATCACCCAGTCATGTAACGAGATGTTTTCTTTTTGGCTAACTGCTGAGATTTCATGGTATAGAAGCGCTGTTTCTTCTGCTAAGCTCTGGTAATCGAATTGATTCAACCCATTCCGACGAAAGAAGCGATTCATTCCGTCTTCTTTGATTGAACCACGAAAAGAAAGAATCGTAGCATCCGGTTTAAGGAACTGGGCGGTTTCAAGTAAAGAATATTCATCGCCACCTGTACCATGAAGAAGGAGTAAATTTCTACTTGTTTGTTTTCCCGCTTGAAAAAAATATTCCATGATTTGACCTCTTTTTCTTGAAAGTTATGTTTCTTGAAAACGACTGTCTGGATAGAAAGAAGATCATTCTCGTTGTTGGTTGGCATCCTGAGTATCGAAGGGACGAATGTACGCTTCGATTTCTTCTCTTTTACTTTCGAGTTGTGGTGGGAGTGATAGTTTTTCGCCAGCTGTATCTGCTGATTCATCTCCAAAAAAACCAGGTCCATCTGTTGCTAATTCAAAGAGAACGTGGGTGGCAGCTAAGAAGTATTCTGATTGGAAGTAGAAGCGATCCACAAACCCTGAACTTGGTACGTTTATCTGATTGATCACATGGATCCAGTGACGTAAGGCTTCTTCATCAGCGACACGCAAGGCAAGGTGATGGATATTGCCGAATCCTTCGATTGCTTTTGGTAAATCTGCTCGCTGTTCAACAATGATGCTTGCTCCATTACCGCCTTGACCGACTTCAAAGAGCGAAAAAGCTCCTGTTTGATCAGTAAGTTTAAACTCTAAAGTCTGTTCTAATAGTAACTGTAATGGTTCCATTTGACTCACTCGGACAAAAACTGGACCCAAGCCTGTAATTGCATATTCTGATGGAATATTGCTGTTCTTCCAAGGAGTACCACCAGCAACACCTGTATTGTTTTCATCAGAAATCAATTGATAGAATTGATGGTCAAAGTCTTCAAACTCCAGATATTTTTTAGAAAAACGTTCCTTGATCGCAGAGTGAAGAACATTCTTTTCTTCAAAGCGTTTGAACCAATAAGTCAATGCTTCATCAGTTGGTACTCGAAAGGACACTCTAGAAATCGTATCCGTTCCTTTACTTCCTTGAGGTTGATTAGGAAAAGCGAAAAAAGTCATGTCAGTTCCAGGGGAGCCGTATTCATCTGTAAAATAAAGGTGATACGTTTCGATATCATCTTGGTTGATCGTTTTTTTTACTAAGCGCATTCCTAAAATATCCGTAAAAAAACGATAAATTTTAGTGGGACTTGAAGTCATAGCGGTAACATGGTGGATGCCTTTGATTTGAGTATCCATGGGAGTTCCTCCTTTGAACTTACAAAAAGTAAGTATTGTGTTAGTTACAGTATAGTGAGTGGAAACGTTTCTGGCAATTATTCTGTTTGACTCTGCTCTTTTGTAAACACCAAAAAATCCGTTTCACAATAGTTTCCTATTTTTGAAACGGATTTTTTTAGTTTGAACGGACATCAAGTAAGGAATAGTTGCGGACATCAAACCGATTTCTACTAGATGAATATTCGATGGGCTGACCATCTTTTAGATAAACGACTTGTTGCACATCCAAAACAGGATCTATTTCCGAACAATTCAAGTATTCCTGATCAAAGTGCGTACTTTTATCTGCTGAAATTGCTCGATAGGCGCCTGCAAAATGAAGATTTAGATCTTGGTGCAAGTAATCATAGATAGAAGAAAGCAGATGTTCTTTTTTTAGACCTGGAACTAAATGTACAGGCATAAATGTATGTTCCAAAATATAAGGTTCGTTGTCTAAAATTCGTAGACGGTGAATATTATAAACCGGTTGTTCGGCACCAATCATTAGTTTTTCTTGAATAAATGGGTTCGGAAACTCGACATCAAATTGAATGATTTGACTCGTCAGTGAACGATGACGACGCTTCATTTGATGACTGAGTCCCTCATACTCATTGGCAGGGGAGGTATCTTTCTCGATAAAAGGATGATCTAAAATTTTGGTTCCAGCCCCTCTTTGCGAATAAACTAATCCTTCCATAGCCAGAATATTGATGGCTTTTTTGATGGTCATTCGACTTGCGCCAAATTCTTCGACTAAAGTGATCTGATTAGGTAAAAAACTGTTTGGTGGATATTCTTTTGAACGGATTCTTTCCCTTAAAACATTTGCGATTTCTTCATATTTTGGCACGTTATTCACCTCGTATTGAGTATAACGAAAGTTATTTCGTTCGACAAGAAAGAAATAACGAAGTTTAGTTGTTGAATCACTCATTTCAATGAAACAAGCATGAACAAATCAATTCACATCATTCCATGTTTTGACTGTTCATGCTAGATTATAAAATTTACTTAATCTCTATTAGAAAGAAGATGATTTGCTTCACAGGTGAGTAGATAAGGCTTTACACAACGTCTAAATCAGGTTGTTTATCTAATACTTTTAAGAATGGGTACCAAATAAAAGCGACGATCACAAAATCGACTACTTGTAAGAGACCGCCTAGCCATGAATTGGTAGCTAAAACACCACTAGCAATGATCGGCACAGTCCACGGAACTGAAACACCAGTAGGCGGAGGAACGATGCCAGCTGCCATCATCAAGTAGTTGAACGTCGTCACGACCAAAGGAGCAACGACCCAAGGAATCAAAATGGTTGCGTTCAATACGATTGGTAGACCAAAAATTGCAGGTTCATTGACATTGAAGATTCCAGGTGCTAGCGCTAAACGACCAACATCACGGTATTGTTTTTTCTTCAAGACAAAAGCCATCAATAATACTACTGCTAACGTCATTCCAGAGCCACCGATACCAACGGTAAAGGTTTCCATAAATGGTTTTGTGATGATATGTGGTAGTTCTTTCCCATGCTGATAAGCTTCTAAATTATCAAGCATCAATGTATTCCAGATAGGGTCCATAACAGAATTAACAATAATTTGACCGTGAAGACCAAAGAACCACAAAAATTGAACAAAGAATAAGGCAATCAACGTGGCAGGTAAACTACTACCTAAACCAGTTAGAGGTTTTTGGATAACTTCATAGACTAAGTCATGAAGGTTCGCATTGAATACGCCAGTCATGACAGCGTTGATGATCAAGAAAACAGTCAATGTGACTACAGCTGGAATCAAAGCGGCAAAAGATTTCGTTACTGCAGGTGGTACGCCATCAGGCATTTTAATTTGCCAACCACGTTTGGTGATTCGACAGTAGATTTCCGCAGCTAAAAAGGCAGCAATCATTCCAATGAACATTCCTTTAGCACCTAGACGATCAAGTGATAGGACACCCGAAACTTCTTCACCACCAGCTGTTGTCATCACAAAAGGTGTGAGAATCAAAAAGCTTGCGAATGAAACAGCGCCACCAAAAATACCTTCTACATCATATGATTTTGATAAATAATAGCCGATACCAAATGTAACAAAAACGGACATGATACTCATCGTCGCATTTTGACCATTACCAAAAAGGGTGCTTAAAGTGCCTTTGGTACCATCACTGAAAAACGGTAGATTATTCACAACGACCACAATTGATCCAAACATTGTTAGCGGAAATGACAACATAAATGCATCCCGTAACACAGTTAAGTAACGGTTTTGCCCTAAAAGATTGGCTAAGAGCATAATTTTTTGAGAAAGTTTATCCATAAAACCATTCATTTTTTTCACCTCAAATTTATTTTGCAATCGATTACAAACGTAGTATAACGTCTGTCTGTTTAAATGTCTAGTCATTTTTATAAAAAGTATTGATTTATTTTCGGTGATTGTTTATGATTACGGTAATTACTAAAAGAATTGAGGGATTATGAAATGAAACACTACGATTTTCCAAAGAATTTTTGGTGGGGAACTGCCGCAAGTGGACCACAAACAGAAGGCAGAATCAAAGGAGATGGGAAAGGAGAAAACATTTGGGACTATTGGTATGATCTAGAGCCAGAAAAATTTTTCAATCAAGTTGGTCCTGAGAAAACCTCTCAAGTTTACACGAAATATCGAGAAGACGTTCAATTGATGAAAGAGACAGGTCATAATACTTTCCGAACATCCATTCAATGGAGTCGTCTATTCCCTAAAGGAAAAGGAGAAGTGAATCAACAGGCTGTATCATTTTACCGCTCATATTTTACAGAATTACTGGAGCAGGGAATTGAACCATTTGTCAATTTATATCATTTTGATATGCCTTTAGAATTACAACAAACGGGTGGCTGGTTGTCTCGTGATACGGTTGACGCCTATGTGGCCTATGCAAAAACCTCTTTTGAGTTATTTGGGGATTTAGTAAAGAAATGGTTTACCCATAATGAACCGATTGTTCCAGTAGAAGGCGGTTATCTCTATCAGTTCCATTATCCTAACCATATCAATCTAAAAGAGGCTATTCAAGTTGGTTTCCACGAAAATTTGGCAAGTGCCAAAGCAATTGAAGCCTATCATAAGATGGGACAAAAAGGAGAAATTGGAATCATTTTGAATTTAACTCCTAGCTACCCGCGAGACGAAACAAACCCTGAGGATGTCAAGGCTGCTAGAGTCGCTGATGCTTTTTTCAATCGTTCTTTTCTTGATCCTGCAGTAAAAGGAGAGTTTCCATCAGAGTTGGTTGCTATTGTGAAAGAATTAGCGATAATGCCAGAGATGGGGCCCGATGACTTAACGATTATCAAAGAAAATACGATTGATCTATTAGGAATCAATTATTATCAACCTCGGAGAATCAAGGCAAAAGAAACACCGCTTGATCATCAGAATGGACCAATGCCAGAAGATTATTTTGATTATTATGATATGCCTAATAAAAAAATGAATATCTATCGTGGTTGGGAAATTTATGAAAAAGGGATCTATGATATCTTGACGAATACGAGAGAGAACTATGGCAATATCAAATGTTATATCTCTGAAAATGGTATGGGTGTAGAAGGGGAAGAACGTTTCGTTAACTCGGAAGGCGTGATTGAAGATGATTATCGGATCACTTTTGTCACAGACCATCTGAAATATGTGCATCAGGCAATCCAAGAAGGAACGAATTGTGTGGGTTACCACATGTGGACTTGCATGGATAACTGGTCTTGGACGAACGCTTATAAAAATCGTTATGGACTGATTGCTGTCGATCTAAACCAAGACGGTAAACGGACGATTAAAAAGTCGGGCCATTGGTTTAAAACCGTAGCCATGAAAAATGGGTTTGAAGCCTAAAAAGTTTTGTAAATAGTTTTTAGAATAAAAACGAATGAAACTGGGACAAAAAGTTGTGAAGTACAAAGGTCATAATCGCAATAAACGATTTTATTATTTTTACCAATCTTCAGAAATTTCGGCTTATCTGCTCATTTCTTGAAAATAAAAACTTTTTGTCTCAATTTCATTGGTTTATTACATAAAAAATGGTAGGAAACAATACTAAAAAGCAGTGTGAACCGACACAGTTATCCAAACTAGTAAGAACATGGATACGAGTGATTAAAATTTGTTGCAATTTACAAAAACTGTCGATAAAGAAAAGGAGATCGAATGGAAAAAAACGAAGGTTTATTTAATGTATATTTTAAAGCAGATCGAGTGGACTATGGAAAAAATGGTTATGAATCTATCAATTTAAAGAATAACCCGAATTTGATGTCAGATAGTATTTATTTATATAATCTTTTATTCATGAATAAGCCGGCATTTGTTCCAAGGAATTGGGAACAACACCAAGTTAAGAAACCAAACGACAGTAGAAAAACAAATCTATGATTTGTATCAAGAAAGTCCAGCTTGGTGCTGTGAAAATTTACGAGCGATCCTCGTCGATTATGCTGGGTTCAAGAATATAAATTTAAACCCAATATATAGACCTGAATTATACTCTTTTCAAGCGGATGGGGATTCTGATAAATGGAGATTACTGGGTAAAACACAAAAAATAACGGATTTTTATACAGGTATCGCTTCAGATTTAAAAAAAATATTACCTAAAGAACTTCAACAAAAAGAATCAGTGGATAAGGAAAGCCAGACTGAAATATTAACAGAATCAACAGTGAGCGAGCATAAGAAGTTAAATAATAATATGATGGATTTAAAAGAGAGAGACGGAAAGAAAAGGTTATTTCCTACCACGGATCATTTTGAACCGAAAAGTAATTTAGGACAAATGAAGCCGCTAGAAAAAAAACTGCGTATGACTCAGATAAAAGAAAAAGCAAGCCAAGAAGGTCACAGCTCTAATGAAAGAAAACCGCATGAACAAGTTCAAAGACAAGCGAATCGCTAAGTTTGGTCAGTGCTAGTAAATTAGTTGTTCCCTTAAAATAATCGTGCTACACTGATTGTAAAGGAGGTGGTTTCAATGGCAGACACCTATAAAAATATATTAGTAGCAATTGATGGATCAGAAAAAGCAGAAAAAGCCTTTTCTGAAGCAGTTACAATTGCAAAAAGAAATCAGGCAAAGCTACACATTTTGTACGTAAACGAAGTAACGGGTAACTATTTCGGTGATTTTGCATTTGTTACAACGAACTTACAAGAGGAATTAGATGAAGTTGCAGAAAACCAAATGAAAGAGCATCGCAACTTAGCAATTGAAAAGGGACTAACTGATATCGAGACGTATATTTTGTATGGATATCCGAAAACATTGATTGCAAATTTCAATGAATCAAAGGAAAAAATTGATTTGATTGTTATGGGGGCTACAGGATTGAATGCCGTGGAACGTGTCTTAGTTGGGTCAACTACTTCTTATGTAGTCACACATGCACCGTGCAATGTGTTGGTAGTAAAATAACGTCACTCGCTAGTTAGTGAGAGGATGCTAGAACTGAGCAGTACACTGAAGAAGCAAATAAAAAAGTAAGCCGAAGAAGCTGAGCATCATCTCTTTTATGTCAGTATTCTTCGGTTTTTTGTCATGCTTTTTTCTTTTTGCTTTCCCTTTTTTACTAATCAGCAAATGATTAGTGGATGGAAATGCCTATTTATATACGATTTGATTCCTTAAAGTAAGAAGTGGTATAGTTGTGTAGAATAGGGAATGAGTTGGAAAAATAAAAAAGGGAATGAAGCGTATGAACGACCAATATGTACAAGTCATGACGATCGCGGGATCAGACAGTGATGGAAGTGCAGGAATGCAAGCAGATATGCATACTTTCTTTACCCGTGGCGTCTATGGTGTATCAGTTATGACGGCTTGTGTGGCAGGAAATTCTTATGGGATCGGAGCAAGTGTGACCTTACCAAGTGCGTTCATTGATAAAGAATTTTCTTTGATCGCTGAAGACTACCAAATAAGAGCGGCTAAAACAGGTATGTTAGCTGATGCAGAATTGATTGAAACAGTAGTTAAAAATTATCAACAGTATAACTTCGGTCCTTTAGTGGTCGACCCGGTAATCGTGACGAAGCATGGAAATCTATTATTAGAAGAGGCTGCTTTAAGTAGTCTGAAAGAAAAACTAGTACCGTTAGCGACTGTCTTGACGCCGAATTTCTATGAAGCAGAGAAATTAACTGGAAGAACCTTAACGACAGATGAAGATTATGTTCAGGCCGCTGTTGACTTACAGGCAATGGGTGCCAAAAATGTGATGATCAAAGGATTTCATACGAAAGAAAGTAATCAAGAAGAAGTAAGAGATTATGTGTTGCTGGAATCTGGACGATCATTTTGGTTAAGTGCAGTCTTTTATCCGACAGATCGAATCAACGGTACAGGAGACACATTGTCGGCTTGCATTGCTGCAGAATTAGCGAAAGGAAAAACAGTAGAAGAAGCAATCCGAACGGCAAAAGACTATGTCAATATTGCAATTGGTGAAGAAATCATTGTCGGTCACAAGTATGGTCCCATCAATCACTGGGCAGCAGAAAAGCAACTCTCAGCAAAAAACTGTTCTTCAAAGAAGAATCAATAGCTATCTAAAAGAATCGTTTTTTTTGCTTTTATAATTTTTCAAAAAAGTATAAGTTAATCATATAAATAGCTGGTTAAAGTAACCGAGAAAGACAGAGGAGGATCATTCATTGATGATCACTCCACTGTCTTTCGTTTGTTTTATTCAAAAAAATAAGTTCATAGAGTATGAAAGTAAACGATCCATGTTCTCTTTTACTCGCTTGTTCTCAATGCGTATGCATCTAATAATATACGCGCTAGTATCGACAATGGGAGTCTGGATCTTACCTCGTAATCAGGAAAAAATGAACCCTCTGATTTAAACCCAACGAAAGCGATTTCAATAATTTACATCATACTAGAGTATTGATTCGCGGTTAAGAGTACCGTCCCAATCTCTGCGTTATAACAATTTTGAGCAGCAACTACTAATTCGCTTGTTTCGCCATTTAAAGAAACAAAAATAGCAATGTCTTCTTTATGTAACGTTTTACTGATATTTTTGATGATTTCAGGATCAGTGTGAAGTTCACAGTATTTGCCTGCAAGTTGAAATTTAACCATCATTTCTTGGGCGATTAATTCTGAAAAGCCACGAGCAAAAATAATGATCCGACGTGCAACTTTGATTTTTTGGATGGCATCCTCAATGTTGCCGATTTCAATCATATTGATCGTACGAGTTACTTCTTCTTCATTTTTTAAAATAGCTTTCCGAATCCCTCGATCCACTTTTTCTAAAGTAGAAAAGTTGATCGTTTGATTTCCCTTTTCTTTTAAATGGTGTTTGAAAGAAGTAAAACCTTCATAACCTTTCTTTTTCATAGTTCGAACGATGGTTGCCGTTGACACATTAGCTAATTCACTCAGTTTGATGATCGAATAATCAGGAATATCTAAAATATGTGCCTCAATAAAACGCCACAAAAATTGTTCAGACTCACTTAGCTTGTTTTCCATGTATGATCCCCCGCTTGATGTATAGAATAGAAAGAAATTGCGGCACTTCTTCTGTAAAAAAGAATAAAAATATTTGTTTTTTTGTTGTTTGTAAAACTTTTCATTGAATATGAGTGATTATGAAAACATTTACAATAGGCTCTGCTTCATAATAAAGGAAAGAAGGGAGGGAGTCAATTGGCCGTTTATACATGTACGCTAAATCTAGCAATTGATTTATTTATTGAAACGGATCAATTAAATCCTTTTGTTGTAAATCGTACAAATCAAGATGATATTCAAGCGAATGGTAAAGGTGTCAATGTGTCGATGATTTTAAAAATGTTAGGTATCGAAAGTACAGCAATGGGGATTAAAGCAGGTTTTA
This sequence comes from Enterococcus sp. C53, assembly GCF_040887425.1. Taxonomy (NCBI): domain Bacteria; kingdom Bacillati; phylum Bacillota; class Bacilli; order Lactobacillales; family Enterococcaceae; genus Enterococcus; species Enterococcus sp. C53. The sequence goes on along the minus strand of NZ_JBFOFT010000006.1, from coordinate 151,358 downwards.
CTGGACAATATATCGAAGATTTTTTAAAAGAAAGAAGCATTAAAACGGACTTTTTAGAAGTTCCTGGGATGACTAGGATCAATGTATTTACTCAGGTAAAAAAAGAAAAAGCAGAATACAAACTGGTAAATAAAGGCCCAGAATTAACTAAAAACCAAGTGATGCAATTTTTAAAGAAAATTGAGAATCTTAAAATGGGCGATTATCTTTGTGTTTCAGGAAGCTTGCCTCAAGGTGTTTCTCCAGCAGTTTTAGTCGAAATCAGTCGCATTTGTCAAAAGAATAAAGTCTTTTTGATCATTGACAGCAGCTACTACGAAATATTGGATTGTTTACCATACCAACCGTTTTTGTTAAAGCCAAACGAAGAAGAATTGCGAATATGGTTCCAGACAGAGAGGAATACCAAAGAAGCGTATATTTTTTATGGAAAAGAGTTGTTAAAACAAGGAGCTCAAAATGTGTTAATTTCACTCGGCAGTGAAGGCGCTTTATTTCTGAATAAAGAACAAGTATTATTCGGTAATTCGCCAAAAGGAATAGTAGTGAATACCGCATGTGCGGGTGACAGTTTACTGGGGGCATTTTTAGCTGGGTGGTTGAAACAAAAAACAATTCAAGAGTCATTGAAAGAAGGGCTCGCAGCTGGGAGTTCTACGGCTTTTCGTAAAGGGTTAACCGATTTTTCGGATGTTGAGGAATTAATGACACAAATCAATGTGATTCAAGAAGAGGGGGAGAAAGTATGACGAAGTATCAACTGATTGCAGCCACTGGTTGCCCAACAGGAATTGCCCATACGTATATGGCACAAGAAGCATTAGAACAAGCAGCCAAACGAAAAGGTATTACGATCAAGGTTGAAACGCACGGACAAATAGGAGTAGAGAATGAACTGTCACATGAAGAGATTCAAGAAGCTGATGCGGTAATTGTTGCAGCAGATAAAGATGTTCAGCCAGAACGATTTGCGGGGAAACGAATCATTGATGTTTCTGTTAGTGTGGGGATTAAAGAAGCAGATCGTTTGATTGAAGAGGCGCTAGCTGGTAAAGGCTCAATTGTAACAAAAGATCAAGTAGCCGATACGATTGAAGATGTGGACCAGCGTTCCGCTAATTCACTGGGACACAGTGTCTATAAGAATTTAATGAATGGTGTTTCACATATGCTGCCATTTGTTGTAGCCGGTGGTGTTTTAATTGCTATCTCTTTTGCTGTGTGGGGCATTTATTCCTTTGATCCGACAAATGCCCAATACAATGCAACTGCTGCAATGCTGAAAAGTGTCGGAGATGCAGCGATGGGGATGATGGTTCCTATCTTATCAGCTTATATTGCAGAAGGAATTGCCAAACGACCAGGTTTAGTAGTCGGTTTAGTAGGTGGCTTGGTAGCAAATGCAGGAGGAACAGGCTTTTTAGGGGGGATTTTATCAGGCTTTTTAGCAGGTTACTTTATTCTACTTTTGCAAAAACTATTAAAAAACTTGCCAAAGTCATTAGATGGATTGAAAGCAATTTTTCTTTATCCCGTGATTGGTGTAGCGACGATTGGGACAATTATGGCCCTTTTAGCAGAACCAATGAAAATGATCAATGAAGGAATGATGAATTGGTTAGCTAGTTTTCAACATTCTAGTCCACTTGTTTTAGGAATCATTGTGGGATGTATGTGTGCATTTGATATGGGCGGACCAATCAACAAAGCGGCGTATGTCACTGGGACCGCTTTGCTAGCGCAAGGAAATACAACCTTTATGGCAGGAGTTTCTGCTGCTTGTATTGCCCCACCGTTAATTACCGGTTTTGCGACATTGTTTTTTGGTAAATATTTTGCGACAAATGATCGAAACGCTGGTTTAGTGAACTTTATTCTAGGTTCGACACATATTACCGAAGGCGCTATTCCTTTTGCTGCCAAAGACCCATTGAAGGTTTTGCCAATCATGATGTTTGGATCCTCGATTGCTGCAGTTTTAACCTATATTTTCGGGGTACAAGTCCCTGCTCCTCATGGTGGATTTTTAGTATTACCTGTTGTTACACATGGGGTGAAATGGCTGATCGCTATTTTAATTGGCTCTTTAATTGGCGGCTTTTTATTAGGATTTTTGCAAAAAAGAACTGTAACTATGAAAAATAAAATCATGGTTAAATCAATAGACTAGGAGATAATAAAATGGGCTTTATCCAAGAGCAAAATATATTTTTGAATCAAATAGGTCAAACTCAAAATGATATTTTTGAGTTTTTAGCTAAGAAAACCGTTGATTTGACTATTGCAGACAATCAAAAAGAAGTATTGGAAAAGTTAATTGAAAGAGAAAATGAAGGTACTACTGGAATGATGGACGGTTTTGCGATTCCTCATGCGAAAGCTTCAGCGATTCATCACCCGGCAGCGATTATTTTAAAACTAAAAGAAAAAGTAGTATGGCAAAGTTTGGATGGTCAGCCAATCCAATTTATTATTGCTTTGTTTGTTCCCGATACACAAGCTGATGACGCGCATTTAAAGTTATTGTCAACAGTGGCACGTTTATTGATGCGTGATGATATAAGAGCTAGTTTAAAAGAAGCCAGTTCAGCAGATGAAATAGCCAAATTACTAAATAATCAGATAGACGAGGTAGCTTAAATGAAAAAGATCAGTCAAGGGAAACGAAACCATTTAAAAAATATAGTTGATGAAAATGGAAGGATCGGTGCCTTAGCAATTGATCAACGGGGCGCATTGAAGAAACTAATTGGTCAATACAGAGAAACAAACGATCGCGATATAGTTGGTTTTAAAGAAATTGTTTCAAAGGAATTAACACCTTATGCCTCAGCTATTTTGTTAGATCCGGAGTATGGATTACCAGCAGCGAAAGATCGTGCCCATAATACAGGACTATTATTAGCTTATGAAAAAACCGGTTATGATAGTTCGCTGCCAGGACGGTTACCAGATAGTTTGAATACTTGGTCTGTAAAAAGATTAAAAGAGGTGGGGGCAGATGCCTGCAAATTTTTATTGTATTACGATGTGGATGAAAACGAAGAAATCAATGAACAAAAGAAAGCCTATATCGAAAGAATCGGCTCAGAATGTCTTGCAGAAGAACTACCATTTTTTTTAGAAATCATTTCGTACGATGCAATTCACTCTGATACAACGACAAAAGAATATGCAAAAATAAAACCGCGAAAAGTAATTGAAGCGATGCAGGAATTTTCAAAAGAGCGATATCATGTAGATGTATTAAAAGTAGAAGTTCCTGTCAATATGAACTTTGTCGAAGGCTTTGGGAAAGAAGCTGTGTATTCAAGAGAAGAAGCTAAAACATTCTTTCTAGCACAAAGCGCTGCAACTGAACGTCCGTTTATCTTTTTGAGTGCAGGAGTTAGCACAGAATTATTTCAGCAAACATTACGATTTGCTCATGAAGCAGGTTCTGATTTCAATGGAGTATTATGTGGACGAGCTACTTGGGCAGAAGGAGTGTCACCATTTGTGAAAGAAGGCAACGAAGCTGCAGTAGATTGGTTTCAAACCATTGGAAAAGAAAAGTTACATTCGTTAAACAACGTATTAGAGCAAACTGCTTCTTCCATATTCAATAAAATTCAATAAATCTTCATTTCATAATTTTTATACTGAAAGAAAAGTATCTATATTTGAGAAGAAAGTCGAAGAGCCAAAAGTAGTTTAACTTTGGGGCTCTTCGGCTTATTTTGTTTCATGAATGACCTAGTCTCAGCTAGTTTAGTTTAACTAGTTAAAAAAAAATTCAAAAACCTCAAAAAACTCTCATTGAAAATTGTATGGCATACATTTATTACGTTGCTGGGAAAAGAGGAAGCGTGTATGATTCTGGTTTGAAAAGATATAGACCTATTTTTTGTTTTTGAGTGTTCTAACTAGTCATGAACGAAAAATCGATCCTATCTGACATTTAATAACTATTTAAAAAGGGGAGATGCAAAATACATGTGAAGACATTTCAAAAGATTGTTTTGTATGTTTTGATTTTTTTATCGGTCCAATTATCCGTTTTAAATGATGAAGTATTTGCTTCAAGTGAAAAAAGTCAGGTGGGGATCACCTTTAAAGGGGAGCTTCCGAAAGACCCAAGTACTCTATTTTCTGCATCTGAAAAAAATCAGGTAACAAAAAAAGAAGAAAAAACACGATTTCCACAGACAAATGACCGATCCTCGTTCTTTTTAGAATGGCTGGGTTTTCTTACTTTAGTGATAGGTCTATGGCAACTGTTCAGGAAAAGAAAGAAGGAACAACAGTGAAAAAAATAATCTTAACGACTGTATTACTCAGTACAAGTTTTTTAATGGGGGCTTTAACCGTACATGCCGATGATTTAAGTGGAAAAAGTACAGCAAAAATCGGCTTGACGAAACAAGATCCTGATCATCCAGTAGGGCCGATTGACCCTCTTGATCCAGATGATAACCCATCATCGAATCAACCTACTGGTAACACAGGTGATTTGCGTATTGATTATATCTCAAATATTGATTTTGGGACTCAAATGATTTCTGGGAAGACAGAGACTTACCAAGCAACAGCACCAGCTAACATGGTCGAAGCTCAAATCTCAGATTTACGAGGAACAGGGGCTGGTTGGAATCTGAAAGTAAACTATGATCCAGCACAATCTGGTTTTTCTTCAGCTGATCAAACATTAAAAGGGGCAGAACTCACGCTACCAGTTGGGCAAACTAAAACTGTCGCAGATAGTCAATCCGCTGCGCCTGCTACAAATGAAATCACCGTCAATGATGATGCCCAAAATATCATGTCAGCAGTGAAAGATACTGGTCTGGGTACTTGGGCAGATGAAATGACAACGTCTCAAGTGAAGTTAAAAGTTCCTTCAGGGAATTTGGCAGGAGCCTACACGGCCACTTTAGTTTGGACATTAACTGATGCACCAGCATAGTTTTAATTAAAGGAGAAATGGAATAACAATGAAAAAACAAGTACTTTATACGCTAGCAACGGCCTCATTATTTTCTACTATCTTATTATCTACGATGGTGAAAGCAGACGAAACGATTGATGATTCAACTACTTCTACTGCAAAGATCACTTTTGATGGAACCAATACCGATCCGGTCACACCAGTCAATCCTAACGATCCGGATACGCCAGTTGATCCAAATAATCCGATTGATCCAGATGATCCAGATAACCATGGGACAGGAGACAATGGTCCATTATCGATCGATTATGTTTCGAATATTACATTTGGTACCAAAGATATTGCTACGACTGGACAAGTATATCATGCAGTCAATGCTTCCCCTTATGTCCAAGTAACGGATAAGCGTGGTGTAGAAGGTGGTTGGGTTTTGACAGCCTCAGCCTCAAAATTTACAGCTAGTGACAACTCAGAATTAAAAGGAGCCATTCTTTCATTTAAAAATGGTGAAGCAGCTACTAATTCAGATAATATCAGTAAAAAGCCAGTGACGAATGATGTCGTTTTTGCCAATACAGAAGCACAAACGGTCATGACAGCAGATAGTTTAGCTGGAGAAGGCACTTGGGTAGATGTCTTTAATGGAACACAAGGAGACAATGCAAATGTGCAGTTAGCGGTTCCTTCAGGATCGGCACAAGCAAAAGAATATACGGCTACGATTACCTGGACATTGACGGCAGGCCCAACGGAATAGAAAGAGGAGTAAGATGAATAAACTACGAGCATTGATTGTTTTGGTTCTTGGATTATGGGTGACTATGTTGCCAATGTCCGTCTATGCTGATTCAAATGAATCAGCATATAGCGTTAGCGCGGATATTCCAGATTTCCAAGTTGACAAGAATCTTTCGTATTTTGATTTACACCTTCAGCCCAATCAACAAAAAACAATTAAGATCCATCTAGCGAATACTGGGAAAGAAAAAGCTGCTTTTCTTGTGAACGTGAATAATGCTGCAACCAATAGCAATGGTGTGATCGATTATGGAAAAAATGAATTTAAAAAAGATCCGTCAGCCAAATACGAGTTGAATCAACTAGTAAAACCCAAAACACAAGAAGTAGAATTACCTGCGGGAAAAGCTGAGGATGTTCAATTCCAGATCACCATGCCAAAAACTGCTTTTAAGGGGATCGTTCTTGGCGGGATTCACGTTAGTAAGAAGGATGACATTAGCCAAAAAGCAAAAGGAACGGCGATCCGTAATAAATATGCCTATGTCATTGGCGTTAAATTACAAAATAGTTTGGTTAAAGTGACTCCTGACTTAAAATTAAAAAAAGTCAACGTAGGATTACAAAACTCGTATACGACAATCTTTGCAAATATCCAAAATCCGACAGCTACGATCATTAGTAAGGTGGCATTTGATGCTAAAGTGACGAAAAAAGACAGTAATGAGATACTGTATGAAACGAAAAAGGAGAATTTGTCGATCGCACCCAATACAAATTTTGATTTTCCGATCGGTTTGAACAAAGACAAAATCGCTGCAGGTAACTATACAGTGACCATTGATGCAAAAGAGCAAGGAACCACTCATCGCTGGCATATGACCTCTGATTTGACAATTAAAGCTGATAAAGCAAATAAACTAAATCATGATGCTGTGACAAATGAAAAGGGAATCCCTTATTTATCCCTCATTATCGGAATTGGACTATTTCTTGTACTGATCATTTTATTTTTAAGTTGGAAATTACTGAAAGCAAAAAGGTAGGTGAGCTAGTCAAATGGATGCAAAAAAACAATTAAGACAAGAGCTCTTTATCTTTTTATTCTTTTTTTGTTTTTTGATCACTCTTTTCTTTTCTACTACTTCGGTGTTAGCGGATGTTACTTATCCAGAAAAGACGGAAGGACTCATTTTTGATGGGCATGTAAAAGCAACCATTTCTTATACAAAAGATCATGCACCTAATTACACAGCTGTAGGCGATAAAATTACTGTCACGACGACTTTAGAAAAACAGGACGAAGGAATTCTGCCAGATGTGTACAAGCAGTCTTCTGTCGTGATTTTATATCCCGAAGAAACTCAAGGGCTAAAATTATTCGGGGATCCAGCCTTTACTTATCAGCCAATAAATGGGGAAAATCAAACAGGTGCCTTTATTGATAGCAATACACAGTTGCAATCAACGATGTTGTGGTATTTTAATACGAATGTAAAAATATTATATTCAGACGATATCACATATAACGGTAGGATGACCCAAATCTCTGACTCAGGTTTTACAGATGGAAACTACGACGATCAATATTCCTTACAAAAATTATTGCTTCATCAAGGGGATAAAGTGTCATTATCTTACCAAGGGGATAAAGTGTCATTATCTTACCAAGCGGAGATCACAAAAGAAGCACTAACGAAAAGTAAATTTACTTTTCATACAGCTATTTTCGATAGTCAGACAGCTACGATTGACTGGGATAATTTCCTAACAGTATCAGCGCCAAAGATTCAAGAACTAGGCCTTTCTTTTGATGAAGCAACAAAAAATAAGCAAATCACTGTTTCAGATGAGCAGTCCTACCAAACAACATTGACAGGAAATTGGGTGGGCGATCAAAGCAATCTTTCTCCTGACTTGACGATCAATGGGCAAACGATCCCAGTATCAGTAACAGATTTTAAGGAAGACGGGACGTTTTCAATTCCTGTTGATTTGAAAAATCATGGGAAATTAGGAGATAATGCAGTTCATCTTAAGATCACTAACGGCACGCAAGTAGCTGAAGATGATGCAGTGCTATCACTTGTTCAAGCAGACACACCACCAGAGGTCAAACTATTAGAACCCACAAGTGAAGTCACGGTTTCACCGACCGATCAGTCACTAGTGATCAAAGGTCAATGGAAAGATAAAGAAAGTGAGAGTATTCGTCTTTTCTATCAATTAAGTGGTACGGAAAATGTTTTAGTAAATTCTATTAGTAATGAAAAGAAAGATACGTGGACAGATTTTTGTCAAAAACTCCCACTAGATCAGCTCCAATTAGGAGAAAACCACGTAGAAATTTATGGAAAAGATGCGGAAGGACAGGTTTCTGAAAAGGAGAAATTGATTATCCAATTGGTTCAAGGAACGATTTCATTTAAACAGATTGATCCAGAGATGTTATTTCAAGATTTAGTGATCACAGGACAAACGAGCCAATCAACGACACAAAAAGCAGTGAATGTGATAGTAGAGGATACAACAGGCAAGCCAAAGGATTGGGATTTAACCGTTAAACAAGTTCAACCGTTTAGTAATGGAGATCAAAAGTTAGCGGCTCAGTTAGCCTATCAAAATGACTCGGTCCGTTCAGTGATTTCAACGACACCTGTCAATCTTTCATTAAGACAGATCAATGATAGGGAGTATTCTTTACCTCAAGACCAAGCTCATCAATTCCAACTAACAGTTGCTCCAGGAGGGAAAAGTGGGGTATATCAATCTGAATTAGAATGGACTATCGTAAAAGCTCCTGGATAGAGTCATTTTTTGATAAGAGACTTACTTCATTTTTCCGCTAGCAATTTTCGACGTTTCCTAATAAGCAATAGTTAAACATAAAGAAATAAGCCGAGAAATCCAGAAACAAAAAATGTTTCTGAAGCTCTTGGCTTTTTTTGTGGCTCAAGGAAAAAACACTAGTTTCTCATGTTTTGTAAGTCTTTCCTGCGTATGATTTATAAGATAGGTGAAAACAAACGAGAAATTTGTTGTTTGAATAACAACCAGCCAGACATTTCTTTGACTGTTTCTGTGGTCATCGGTGTACATTGTTTTTCATCTTGTAAAAATTGATCTGCTAACTGGGTTAAAAAGGCTGGATCATAAATGACAGCACTGGTTTCGAAGTTCAACCGATAACTTCGAACATCTTGATTGGCAGAGCCGACCATACAAATTTCATCATCCATGATCAATGTTTTCGCATGTAAAAAACCATTCTCATAAACCAAGATTTGAACGTTTTCTTTGATCAATTGACGTGCATAATATTGGGTTGCTCGGTAAATAAACGGATGATCAGGTTTATTAGGAATCATGATCTTGACTTCTACGCCAGAAGAAGCGGCAATTTTTAAGGCAGCGATCACACTTTCATCTGGAACCAGGTAAGGTGTTTGAATCCATACCCGTTTTTTAGCAGCTGTGATCAATTTAATAAAGGATAATTTAATTTGTTCACGTTCGTTGTTAGGACCACTTGATACTAGTTGAATCGAAGTATTTTCATGCTTGTCGTCTTTCCCAAGTTCTTTTTGAAAAAAGTAATCAAGATGATAGGCAACCTTCTTTTGTCCGGGTACTGAAACATTCCAATCCGTTAGAAAACGTAGCTGTAATAATGAAGCAGCAGCGCCATAGATTCGAATATGAGTATCACGCCAATAACCAAACTTTTTGGTTGGATTGACATATTGATTGGCGATGTTAAAGCCACCGGTATAGCCGATTTTACCATCGATCACGACGATTTTACGATGGTCGTGATAATTTAAGCGGAATCGAAGTAATGCTCTTTGTGACGTGACGAATGTGTGGACGTGACCACCATTTTGGATCAAACGGTTAAAGTCTTTCGGTTTAGTGCCGTGTGAGCCAAACGCATCATATAATAAGCGGACTTCAACCCCTTCAGCAGCTTTTTCTTCAAGTAATGTCAAGATTTGTTGTCCGATGTTGTCCGTGACGAATGCATAATATTCGATATGAATCGAATGCTTTGCCTGCCGAATATCACTTAATAGAGAAGTTAATTTTTGTTGACCATCTGTTAATAAAGTGACGGAATTACGTCGGGTTAATGGCATGCGATTCAAAGAAGAGAATAAGTCAACAAATTGTTGATGCTCTTCATTATCCATGACGGGATCATAGTGATCGATAGTATCTCCTTTGAAATCTTGAAAATTTTCTAGTTCTTTCAAGTCGCTTTGTCTCAAATAAAATTTTTTCTTATCAGTCAATCCGCGACCGAAGAAGAGATATAGAATAAATCCAAGACCTGGAAGAGCAAATAGTACGAGCAACCACGCCCAGATTGCAGCTACGTCACGAGGTTTGATTAAAATAGTTACTAAAGCAATTAGTGCATTGATGAAATAAAGGATCGTGAGAATAGTGATAACCAAAATAGCTTCCTCCTTATTTAGAATAACAAACAGTATTATATCATGAGAATCCTTAGAATCCTAAATTTGAAGTTGCAGAGATTATAAAGTGGTTTGAAAAAATAAAGAACCACAAGGCAAAGTGGTTGCAATTTTCTATTCATTCATGTAGGATAAGAATATAGTTGAATATCTCCTTAGGGGAGTAACCGACAACGTTTGTTGTGATAATATCAACAGTAAGTTAACCATTTGGTTTTCTGGTATTGTATGAAATGGTGAGACCTAAGACAAATCCGCATTTGTCTTAGGTCTCTTTTTTTTCAGTCAGAAAACTTTTTGGTAACGAAAAACAAAATGGGGGATGGAATTTGGAAAACAAAGAACAGGCTCAGCAAGTTGTCTATAAAGAACCAATTGACTCGCTGATGCAAAAAACACAGAGCTCAATCGATGGTTTGAGTACATCACAAGCAAAAGAAAAGTTAGAAAGAGACGGATTGAATCAGTTAAAAGAAGCACCTAAGAAGCCAACGTGGAAATTGTTTTTAGAAACTTTTAAAGATGCAATGGTTATTGTCTTATTGATTGTCGCTTTGATTCAAATGGTCATGGGAGATTATATCGAATTTTTCGTTATTTTTGCCGTATTGATGTTGAACTCCGTGATTAGTGTGATCCAAACGAAGAAAGCAGAAGGTTCTTTAGAGGCATTGAAAAATCTTTCTGCACCTGATGCACGTGTGATTCGTGATGGAAAAGAAAAAACGATCCCTGCGAATGAACTGGTTGTAGGAGATATCGTTTTATTGGAAGCGGGAGATTATGTCCCTGCCGATGGTCGGTTGTTAGAAGCTGGATCATTGAAAGTGGATGAAGGGATGCTAACTGGTGAATCGACAGCATCGGAAAAAGAAGTAACTGATATTAGTCAGACAGTGCCGATTGGTGATCGTATCAACATGGTATTTAGTGGAACAATCATTACTTATGGTCGTGGGAAATTCTTAGTTACCGCTACTGGAAATAACACAGAAATCGGTGAGGTGGCAGGGTTACTTGAATCAACAACTGAACAAGTAACACCACTACAGCGTGGATTAGATAAATTTAGTAAGAAGTTAAGTTTAGCGATTTTAGCTTTATCGTTAGTTATTTTAGGTATCCAATTGTTCCGAATCTATCTTGGCGGAGGCACAGGTGATTTAACTGCTGATATCGTTAGTGCAGTAATGTTTGCAGTCGCTGTTGCGGTTGCTGCCATCCCAGAAGCATTACAATCAATCGTAACGATCGTTTTATCCTTGGGAACCAATAAAATGGCGAAGCGACATGCCATTATCCGAAAATTACCAGCAGTGGAAACACTGGGTTCGACTAGTATTATTTGTACAGATAAAACTGGGACATTGACCCAAAATAAGATGACGGTAGTTGATTATTATCTAGCGAATGGTTCGACTGGAGATTTTACCGATGATCCAAAAAAATGGACAGACGATGAAAGACGCTTGATTGAAATCAGTGTATTAGCCAATGATGCTTCCATCAGTGAAGATGGTACGAAACTTGGAGATCCGACAGAGGTAGCGTTTATTGATTTTAGTGAAAAATTGAATCAACCGTATCAAGAAATCCGTAACAACTATCCAAGAAAAGCTGAATTACCATTTGATTCTGACCGAAAATTAATGTCGACTGCTCATAACATTGATCAGGGACACTATCTTTTTGTTAAAGGTGGACCAGATATCGTGTTTGCTCGCAGTAAAAAGGTCTTGCTAAATGGTGAAGTTGTACCAATGACAGAGGAATTGATGAAACAATTCAAAGAACAAAATGAAGCTTTCTCAAACAAGGCATTGCGTGTTTTAGCCTTTGCTTATCGCCCAATTGAAAGTCCAGAGTTGTCATTTGAAGATGAAAATGACTTGATTCTAGTTGGATTACTTGCCATGATCGATCCTCCAAGAGCAGAAGTCACACAAGCAGTTAAAGAAGCTCGAAGCGCTGGAATTAAAACAATTATGATCACTGGAGACCACAAAACGACTGCTGTTGCGATCGCGAAAGAAATTGGGATCTTTGCAGAAGGAGATCAAGCACTTACAGGGACAGAGTTAGATGAATTGACCGAAGATCAATTAAACGAAGTCTTGGAAAAAGTGACTGTATACGCACGTGTATCTCCTGAAAACAAGATCCGAATCGTACGTGCATGGCAAACAAAAGGACACATTTCTGCGATGACAGGCGATGGTGTTAATGATGCTCCGGCCCTGAAACAAGCGGATATCGGTATTGCCATGGGTACGGGTACGGATGTATCGAAAGATGCGGCAGCGATGGTCTTGACCGATGATAACTTTGCTTCAATCGTTAGTGCCGTAGAAGTAGGACGTAATGTTTTTGATAATATCAAAAAGGCGATTGCCTATTTATTCTCTGGAAACTTAGGTGCGATCATTGCGATTGTCTTCGCTTTAGTTGCTGATTGGTCCAATCCATTTACAGCATTACAATTATTGTTTATCAACTTAGTCAACGACTCATTACCAGCGATTGCTTTAGGAACAGAAAAAGCCGAACCAGCTACAATGAAACGTCCACCAAGAGATCCAAATTCAGGAATCTTTACCGATAAAACATTGATCTCGGTTACTTATCGAGGCGTATTAATCGGTATCGCAGTCATTTTTGCGCAATGGTTAGGAATGCAACATTCACCAGAATTTGGCGTAGCAATGTCGTTTTCTACATTGATCTGGTGTCGAACATTACAAACATTCCCTGCGCGTTCTAACACACAAACAGCGATCCAAGCAGGTTTCTTCGCAAATCGAAGCGTATTGTTAGCTGTTGTAGTATGTAGTGCATTGTATTGCTTGACGATGATCCCAGGCTTGAAAGAAGTCTTTTCAATTCCAGCAGCATTTGGTTTGACAGAAGTCTTTACGTCAATCGGGATTGCCTTAGTAACAATCATTTTAATGGAAATCACAAAACTGATCCTTGTACACGTACAAAAAGAGAAATAAAAAGGAATACCTGGGATAATTTTTTGATGTGCTATTCAAAAGTTAATAGCAGAGTATTTCACCAACTGGCTGGTATGGCTTCGGGATTCAACCGAATGTATACCAGCCAGTTTTTTGTTCAATGACATCTTTATTCTTTACTTGATGATAGCTGTCTAATATACATAGTGAAGAACTATATCGGTAATTTAAAAATTTGGCTCTGATGAGATAGAAAGAAAGGAAAACACATGTGAATCATGTATAATGAAAGGACAGAAATTTTAAAAATAATTATTTCGATAAGCCTAAGAGCAGGTAGGTTTTGGTTATGAATTAGTCAGTATATTATTTATTCCGAAAAGTGAAAAAGCGATATAAAAATAGAGAAATAGAGGAATGAAAATGAACGAAGAAGAATGGGACGCCTTTGCAAGCGATTACTACATGAATCAAAAAGAATCAGACAAAACAATTGTCCGAGATGTCATTGAATATCTAAAAAAAGAAGCTGCATTACCAACTGAGAAAATAGTGGATGTAGCAGGTGGCGCTGGACGCTATCTAGCGATGTCAAAAGAAGCAACTACATATGAATTGATAGATTTTTCGGATGAAATGTTGAAGTTTGCTACTGAAGAAGCAGCTAGATTGGGGAGGGAAAACATTCATCTAACGAAACAGACTTTTTCTGAATTTCTGGAAAATGGAAAAACGTATGATTTTATTTTCTCTGCTTCTAATCCGGCTTTAGACGATTCCGTAAAGTTAAGTAGAATGTTAACAAAGATGAAAAAATATTGTGTCATCCTAAGAGTTGTCTCTTCTAAAGAAGATCTGTTTACATCGTTGGAAAAAAAATTAGGAATTTTCGAAGAAGATGCTGTGACTTCACCAGTAATAATGGATCAATTGGAAACTTATTTAAAAGATGAAGAATGGTCCTATAAAAGAAAAGAATTTACGTATACGTTTAAAGAAGAAATTACGGAAGATTTTATGAGAGCTTATTATCAAGAATATCTAGAAGAAACAATTTTTAAAGAGTATATTCAAAAATATTTTGACCCAAAAGAAAAAATTGTTAGTACAACGATGTTGACCTATCGGCTACTACTAATCAAGAAGGAGTGACCCCAAATGGGCATGACTAGTTTTGTTTACTCTAAGAATATAGAGAAAAACGATTTATCTCTTAGGACGGATTGACGAGGAATGACTTTTTGAACACCGTTTATCCGTCTTTAGAGATATGATGAGAAGAGACTGAGCCAATCTGATATGCTCCCCCCTATATAGGACACTGAAATATAAAAGTCCTGTATAGGGAGAGCATATCACAACTTGCCTCAGTCTTTTTTTGTTGTGGCTAATGGAGTAATCGAAAATCAACGTAAAAGAAAAAACACTTATATTTGCTTGTGTCTTAACAATTCACTCTAAGAAATCGACCTAAAACTATTTTTTGACTATTGGTTATCTTTCTAAAATAATAAACGAAGAAAAATGAGTTGTCAGATATATTGGCCTTATGTTTTCTTAACTGTTTTAAATCATTTTTATTATTTTATAAAATAACAAATCGTTGAAATGTTTGTTTTAGAAAATTATAGCTTGCATCTTAATTATTTCTTTAAAAAAATAGTTTAATTGAAGTGAAAGTATAATTTTTATTGTGATTGTTGACTATTTTATTTATACTTAAATGTATACGATTGCTTTGTTTGATTAAATGGCAATTTGTATAAAATTACATAACAGGAGGTTTTTTGTTTGAAAAAGATTTTTTTGATATGGTTATCAGTGTTGTTTTTTGGTTGTTTGTTTTCTACGAATGTTCAGGCGCAAGAGGTAATTAAAAAAGAGATTTTTAGTATTCCTGAACCAACTTGGATCTTCAATGCAGGGATGGATAAAGGAAAAAATCATGATCGCCAGGATTTAGGATTTATCTTGTCCGAAAATGTTGAATTGAGGATTAGACAAACAAATAAACAATTCAAAAATAAATTAAGATTGAGATTGTTAGGTAATGCTTCAAGTATCGAAAAAAGTATCTTAGTTGGTTCAGAATGGGTAAGTATAAGTGCAGATGATCCTTTGGTTCCGTTTATTGATACGCCATATGGAGAAGAAGCTGCTCAGATTGAATATGAAATCGTCACTTCTGAAAATATTAAACCATTACCAGTTTATAATTATCATGGAGACGATACTATGTTTCTTTCAATGTGGGACAAGTTCGATGCTGAATATGCTTTGATTAAAGGACCAGATTTTCAATTGCTTGTTCCTAAAAATGATAAAGAAAAAGTAAGAAACTTGAAAGATTACCGTTCCTTAGATGAATTGATCGAACACTACATCGAATTGTTTGGTTACTATAATCAAATCGCTGGTTTTGATAACTCGTCTAAAGAAAATCAAAATGGAGTGAACCGTTTTTTCTTTAAAGCAGATAAAAACGGACGTGGCGGTGCTTATTATTCCTCAGAATGGGCAGCAAATAGCTATAGCACAGTCGAGTGCTGGTTAACTGAAGACAGTTGGAAAGTGTTGCATGAAATTGGTCATGGCTATCAAGCTGGTTTTGATGGAGTTGGAATGTATACGGGAGAAATATCAAATAATTTGTTTGGTGTTCAGTATGAGTACAATATCCTATTTGGAAAAGAAGCAGATAAAAAAGGCGGGCTATTTGAAGGGAAAAAAGATACAGTAGAAAGAAGTATGTATGAACATATGATCTACGAAAAACGTACATATGCTGAGGCTAAAGCCAACGAAAAACTAATTTTATTAGCGATGTTGAAACAAAAAGCTGGAGATGAGGCTTTTGCTAAAATGTACCAAGAATATCGTAAAATAGCTAATCAATCAGATTTCGTCCGTGAAGATCATACCTTACCTGATTTAATGAATCGTATCTATAGTGAAAATAGTCAACTAGATTTTTCAGGTGTTTTAGAGAAATGGGGATTGACGCTTGATCAAGTACAAGTTCAAAAAAATCGTGAGCATGGTTATCCGGCAGTCGCTTCTTTAGCTGATGTCGTACCAGAAAGTGAGTTGGCACGTGCGCGTGAATTAGTCGACCCATCTTATTTGATCAATTCTAATTTTGAGATGGTGCAAAATAAGGAGATTGCTGCGCTAAATCTAAAAGGTGATCTTACGATTGAATTAAGTTTGAAAGATTTAAACCTATTAAAAGGTACCAAAATAACTTTAAAAGATGGAGCGAAAGAAATAGCTACTCAAGAAATCACTGGAGGAGTAGTCACTTTTAAAAACATTCCTAATGGCATCTATTGTGCAGAATTCTCTGGAAATCAAATGATGTATTTCATCCCACAGAATAGTTATGTTTACGTGAAAGAAGTAACAAATCATGCGGTTATTACGTTGGACGAAGTAAAAGATAGCCAAGTCATTGATTTTCATGGAGTGAATGACAGGAAGTTTGGCTCATTTACATTTAGAACAAACAAGAACAGTGATACTCAAGAAGCAATTGTTTCAGTTACGCATTCGAGACCTCATTATCGTTATGAGAATGAAACTTATGTAAAAGTAATGGTCAAAAGTAGTACAGGAGAACTGAAATACGAAAAAACGATCGAAGGCATAGAGTCTGTTACTGGTGAAGAAAATGTATCATTGAAAATAGGTGATATCGTTGAAATTTATCATGCAGAACCTAAAAACCGCTTCATTTCTTCAGAAGGGATCGTTGATACTACGCAATCGACCAATCGTTGGGTAGTAACCCAATTTGGATTAGAAAACCTAGCTTTGAAAAATGATGCCAAAGAGGATCTCAAAAAAAGAATTACGTCATTAGCCACTCAACTTTGGGATAAAGAGTTAGTCAATCCGGTTCCAAGTGACCGATCACCAGAAAAGAAATTGTTATGGGTGATGATGGATCAAACAACATTAAAAGAAAAATCAGAATATCAAATTTTATATTATATACTATTCAAAAAATGGTTCTAAATATCAAGAAGCATCATATAGTTTATGAAATAGGATAGAAAATCAAATAGCGACTTACAGTTATTTATTGTCACAACAATGTTGACAAAAGTAATTGCAAGCCGCTATTTTTTGTTTTACTGCTTTTTGTAGCTATATGTCAAAAGTTGCTTTTTTGCAAACATTTTTGATTACCTATTAAATCAATCAGGCAGTTGTCTCATAGGATTACTTGTAGTAACGAATATCATTTTCAACTTTATAGATTGAAAATGGTACATCGGAAGAATATTCGGCTGTTTCCCCATGTTCAGGTAATTTTTCCTTGAAGATTGTTTCATATTGATCGACTGTGACAGCTTCTCTACCTTCTAACATTTCTTGATGTAGTTCAGTCAATAGGAAATCTTGATAGCCGTCTTGTAAGTAACCTGTGAAAAATTCACTGACAGCACCCGAACCATAGCTGAATAAGCCAATTCGATCACCTGATTTTAACACTTGTGAGTTTTCTAAAAGAGAAATCAATCCTAGATAAAGAGAACCAGTATAAAGGTTACCAATTCGCCGACTATAACGAATACTTTCTTCATAGCGAGTCAATAAGCGATTTTGTGTTTTTTCATCTGTCTGATCCAAGACACTTTGTAAGGCTTTTTTCCCCATTTTTGTGTAAGGAATGTGAAAACTTAGCGCATCATAGTCTTCTAAAGTAAATCCTGTTACCTCTTTATGTCGATTCCAAACTTTTTGAAAAGATTCGATATAAGTGGAGTTGGATAAAGGACCATCAACCACTGGGTATTGCGCATAATCAGGACGCCAAAAATCATAAATATCTTCGGTTAAGAAAGTACTATCGTCTTCGATAGTGATGATTCGTGGATCTTTGGTAACCATCATAGCGACAGCACCCACACCTTGTGTCACTTCTCCACCACTAGCTAGACCATAACGGGCGATGTCACTAGCGATCACTAAAACTTTTCGATCTGGATGATTTTTTACATATTCTTTTGCCATGTGGAGAGCAGCAGTTCCACCATAACAAGCTTCTTTTACTTCAAACGAACGAGCAAAAGGTTGGACTTTCAATAAATGATGGATAATTACAGCACTCGCCTTTGAATGATCGATGCCAGATTCCGTTCCTACGATAACCATATCGATCAGCTCGCGATCTTCATTTGTGACGATCCTAGTAGCTGCATTTGCTCCTAAAGTCACGATATCTTCTGACACTCGGTTGATGGCCATTTGATCTTGGCCAATACCGATATGGTATTTAGCAGGATCATCTCCCCGACGTTCAGCTAACTCTGTCATATCTAAATATAAATTTGGAATAAAAAAGGAAAGACGATCAATCCCTACTTTCATTTCAACACCTCTTTACTCATGATAAAAAAACTTACTTTACTAAAGTATCATAAAAAGATTAAAAGAAATATAAAAAAGCGAATATTTAAGGATTTGTAAAATTTATTCCTAGATTTTTTTGAAGCTGTAGTGAGGTATTTGTTTTTAGCATAAACAATGGTATATTTTTCTAGGAGGTGACTGACTTGAAGGAAGTCGTTATTATAGATGCTGCGAGAACGCCAATTGGAAAGTATCGTGGCAGTTTAAGCAGTTTTTCTGCTGTAGAATTAGGAACAATCATTACAAAAGAACTGTTAGAAAAAACAGGTATCCATAAAGAAAACATCAATCAAGTAATATTTGGAAATGTATTACAAGCGGGGAATGGTCAGAATGTTGCCAGACAAATTTCTGTCAATAGTGGGATCCCTGTTCAGGTTCCTGCCATGACAGTCAACGAAGTATGTGGCTCAGGAATGAAGGCGGTTATTTTGGCTCGCCAATTGATTCAGTTAGGTGAAGCTGATCTAGTAGTCGCAGGAGGCACTGAAAGCATGTCACGTGCGCCACTGCTTCAGCAATATGAAGCAGAAAATGCAACTTATGAAGAGCCGATCTCAAGTATGGTCAATGATGGGCTGACAGATGCGTTCTCAAATGCACATATGGGCTTAACTGCTGAAAAAGTAGCGAACGAATTTTCCGTTACGAGAACAGAACAAGATCAATATGCGCTCAACTCACAAAAAAAAGCAGCTCAAGCTAGTGAAAACGGGGTATTTGAAGCAGAAATTATTCCCGTTACTTTACCTGATCAAAGAATCATGGATAAAGACGAAGCCATCCGAGGGAATAGTACACTGGAAAAATTAGGGACTTTGAAAACTGTTTTTTCCGAAAATGGGACTGTGACAGCAGGGAATGCTTCTCCGTTAAATGATGGAGCATCGGTATTGATTTTAGCTTCAAAAGAATATGCGATCAAACATGGGCTTCCTTATCTTGCAACGATCAAGGCTGTTTCTGAAATTGGGATTGATCCGAGCATTATGGGAATTGCACCTATCTCAGCAATCCAAACATTATTGAAAAAAGCAGAAATTTCTATTGATCAAATCGATCGTTTTGAGATCAACGAAGCATTTGCGGCTTCATCGATCGTGGTCAATCGCAACTTAAAACTAGCTGAAGAAAAAGTCAATGTAGATGGTGGTGCCATCGCACTCGGTCATCCGATTGGTGCAAGTGGTGCTCGTATTTTGACAACATTAAGTTATGGCTTGAAACGAATGAACCAACAATATGGTGTGGCTTCTTTATGTATTGGTGGAGGCTTAGGACTAGCCATGTTACTTGAAGCAAATCTAGAAACGGAACAATCAAGTGACCAAAAAAAAAAGTTTTATCAACTGACGCCTGAACAACGTCGGAGTCAGTTGGTTAGTGAAGGAATCATCAGTCAATCACAAGCTGATGAATTAAAAGTAGGAACACTCTCTGAAGAAGTAGCCAATCATTTGATTGAAAATCAAATCAGTCAAGTTGAGATTCCTCTAGGGATTGCACCTAATTTTCAAATCAATGGAATCAAAAGGCAAGTACCGATGGCGACAGAAGAACCGTCTGTAATTGCTGCAGCCAGTAACGGTGCAAAAATATGTGGAGACATTACAGCAATTACACCACAACGCCTGATGCGTGGTCAGATTGTACTATCAGGGGAACTGGATAATCGAGGTATAACTGATGCTGTCATCGCCAGACAAGATGAACTACTAGCATGTGCGAATGCAAGTTATCCCTCGATCGTGAGACGTGGTGGTGGAGTGCAGGAAATCGCAACAAGAAACTTTAAGGGTAATAATTTGGATTACTTATCGATCGATTTCTTGGTTGATGTAAAAGATGCGATGGGAGCTAATATCATCAACGCTATCTTAGAAGGTGTTGCCCAGAAAATACGTTCCTGGTTTCCTAAAGAAGAGATTTTATTTAGTATTTTAAGCAATTTCGCAACAGAATCATTAGTAACAGCTAGTTGTGAGATTCCCTTCGAGCGATTGGGAAAAACGATTGAAGCAGGAAAGAGAATTGCTGAAAAAATCCAACAAGCTTCCGAGTATGCTAAATTAGATGTTTATCGGGCAGCAACACATAATAAAGGGATCATGAATGGCATCGAAGCTGTCATTCTTGCTACTGGAAACGATACGAGAGCTTGTGCAGCTGCCGTTCATGCGTATGCTGCGAAAGATGGTGCTTACCAAGGCCTGTCAGACTGGCAAATGATTGGAGATAAGTTAATTGGACAATTAACGGTACCTTTGGCAGTGGCAACAGTTGGAGGAGCTTCTAGGATTCTTCCAAAAGCAAAGATTGCACTAGACATGTTGAAGATTGAATCAGCAAAAGAATTAGCTCAAATCATTGCTGCCGTCGGTTTAGCACAAAATTTAGCTGCTTTGCGGGCATTAGTGACAGACGGTATCCAAAAGGGGCATATGTCGCTTCAAGCTAGAGCCTTAGCGATCACAGTCGGGGCACAAGGAACTGAAATTGAACAAGTCGCTGAATTTCTAAGAAAAGCCGAAGGAATGAATCAGGACGTAGCTAGAAAATTTTTGATGCAATTACGTAAAAAATAAGTATTTATAAAAAAGAGAGACTGATTGGGATAACAGCAGAATGGATAAAAAGCTACTATATATTTATTATATTTATTCATATTATTCCTAGTCAAAAGCTCTCTTTTTTTGCTAATTGCCGGTAAAATTAAGGAAAAGGTTAAATATGACTAAATTTTTGCGAACTTTCTACGGGATGCTATTGTGAAATTGTTCGTTAAAAGATATACTTTTTTCAAATTTAATACTTGTTAGGCGAGGCTCCTAAACAAACATAGGCTATTGCGCAGAAACGTCGAAAGACGCCAATGTGTAAAACAGGAATTGTCGAATTAAGGCTCTTCATAAGATAGCTAAGAGAAATCTTTACGTTGTTTAGTGTCAAAACTCACACGATGAGATAGTTGTTGATGTACGCAACTTTAACAAATAAGCCGAAACTTCTAAAAATCTTTGCTGATTTTTGTGAATTTTCGGCTTATTTTTTGGAGTTGGATATTTACACCACTTACTTGAAAATAAATCACAGCACATTTTGATCACGCTACTTTTATTTTTCCTCATGTGAAAGTGACTCCTTTTGCCTAATAGAAAGGATGGCAAAATGGATACTAGTTGATAACGGATGTTTTGATAAGAAGATTAGAGAAATTCTGGTTACGAAAACTTTCGTTTAAGAGGTGTTGTGTGTGAAATCAAAATCATTTGAGTTTAATTATGCGTTATTTTTGCCGATTTTTCTCTTTTATTTATTAAGTATCGGTGTGCAATATGGAGCAGCAGTCTACGACCAAGTGCCTTATAAAACTATTGTTTTAAAACAAGTGATCTTTTGCATTGCTTCATTAGGACTTTTGTTACTGACACAAAAAATCAAGACAGCGTTATTGTTACGATTGTCTCCTTATTTTTATGCCATTTCATTAGCAATTATGAGTTTGCTCTACAAATTTTATGATCCGGTGATGTACCAATTAACCGATACGAAACGTTGGCTGAGGATGGGTAGTTTTACTTTTCAACCTTCTGAATTGGTTAAATTGACTTTTGCATTAGTTCTCGTTTATTTCACCTTGCTTTATGAAAAGAAAGTCAGTGAACGTACCGTGAAAACGGATCTGATCTATGTCTTTCAAGTTCTGTTGATCAGTTTACCAACTTTCTTGTTGATGTATATGCAAAAAGATTTTGGGACAAGTTTGGTATTTATTATTTGTTTGGGGGCTCTGTTCATAATTGCAGGGGTCCATTGGAAGATCTTGGCCGTATGTGCTAGTTTTTTATTTATTATTGGGGTCATATTGATTTGTCTAGTTTTTACGAAATACGGTAATGAGATCCTTTATAGTCTGAACTTTAAGACGTATCAATTAGACCGGGTGAGAGCTTGGATCGATCCTTTTGCTTACAGTCAATCGATCGGATACCAACAATCACAAAGCTTATTGTCTGTTAGTGCAGGTGGATTTAGTGGACGACCAGCTGAAATACCACCAATCTATGTACCGGTACGTGAATCAGATATGGTATTTACTGTAATTGCCGAAACGTTTGGTTTTTTAGGTAGCGTGACCGTCGTTTTTCTATATTTCTATCTTTTCTACCAAGTTATTTACACTGCGATACAGACAAACAATAAAGGAAATCTATATCTAGCGGTAGTACTCGTATTTGGACTATTATTTCAAATCGTAGAAAATATCGGCGCTTCGATTGGTTTACTGCCTTTAACAGGAATTCCTTTGCCTTTTCTAAGTCAAGGAGGAACCTCCTTGTTGATCATGGGAGGCGGATTAGGTATGATTTTAGGTTTTAAAAAAGTAGAATAAGTCATTTGTTTAGTCAGATGAAGTTAGAAAGTAAGTGAAAGTTTTATGAGTGATTATCAACAAAAAGCACTGAAATTATCAATCGTTCCATTATGTCTTTTGATTGGATTGATTTTATGCGTAAAAATCAATCCTCCATGGTTCGAAACACTAGATTTAGCGGTTTATACAAAGATCGATTTACCTAATTTTCCACAACTAACAACGATTGTTCGTTTGTTTGCTAAGTTAGCAACGATTGGTCCGACCTTATGTTTCGCCTTTCTTTTTGCTTTTTATATTTGGAAAAAGAATTACCATTTGTTAGCGATTTGGAATATCTGTAATATCTTTGCGGTTAGTTTTTTTGGGTATATTCTAAAAAAGCTCATTGCACGAATCAGACCTGCCGTTTCACAATTGGAAATACGTACGAGTTACTCGTTTCCTAGTGGACATTCTTTATTATCCTTTGCGCTTTTCCTAACAATTATCTTATCGTTAAGTATTATTTGGAGTCGTCAGGATACCAGAAGAGTTGCTTGGTATTTTATCAGCTATCCATTGCTGATTGCAGCAACTCGATTATATCTAAGAGTCCATTATCCAAGTGATATTTTAGCTGGATTTTCGTTAAGTGCAGTAGTAGTTTTATTGTCTTATGTTGTTTGTTTCTCTTTTATCTCCACAGATTCAATATTGAAAACAAGGCAATTAGAGAAGAAAAAAACGCTTTTTTCTAAAAAGCAAAAAGTAGTTTTAGGTCTTTTAGTCCTTTTACTAGCAGTAATTATTTCTGGTGTCGCTTATGAACTGAATGTCTTTTATCATGCGCATGGGTAAGCTGGGAAAACATAACCAATAAACTAAGGGAAAGAGACCGCTTGGTTTTTTGGTTCTATCTTTTTTAAGATTGGTGAAGATTATTGACAACTTTTGGTGATTCAAAGTAATAGAAAAAATATTTTACTATAAAAAAATGAGCAGAGGGCAATTGCCTTTCTGCTCATTTAACATTTTATGATTTCTCATTACCGGCATCATTTGACAAAAATCCGTTTTTTGATGCGGTGGATAGATTTGTGAAACTGGTTATCTTTCTGAAATAGCTGTTGCAGCAAACTGTTCGATCAATGGGATCAATGTCAGTTTCACTTTGTATTTGCGTTCTAACGCTTTTTCAATTGTAAATTGGTTTTCTGCTGTCATTGAAATTTCAGCTAATTTACGTGGTTCATCTGAGGTTTTTTCATAGATGACTGCTGCATCCGCTTCTTTTTCTACATAAAATTTTGGATATTCCGCTACTGCGCTTGAAAAATCAGCGAAATTCAAAGCGGCAGTTTCAGTTGAGCGTTGTTTTTCAGTTGTTTCCGCTTTTGATACTTCAGCTGTTTTAGGTGATTCCACAGGTTTTGAGTCAGCAACTTTTGTTTCAGCAACAGGTGTAGAAATCTCTTGAGCAGTTGGTTCATCATTTTTAAGACGTTGATCATTCCAATAAGAAACGATTTCAATCAATAAGTTGTCACGGAAGCGTTCAAAGATGTCTTTTTCTCCTGAACGGATTCGTTTTAAGACAGTTGTGAAATTATCATCAATCGGTACATTGATGCGAGTATCTTCATTTGTTTTTCCTGCAAGTCCAATCGTTAAGATGTGGCGGTCTTTCGGATCAAGCATGACTTGTAAAGGTAAGCCGTAACGACGTAGACTTTCATCCTCTAAAGAATGAAATAATTGACTTCTGATTCCATCTAAAGAAGGACGGAATTGATTGAGTAATTTTTGTTTTTGTTTTTTCTTCATATGTTCTCTCCTTCGCTCATACCCTTTCGATTATAAGAAAAAAAAGATGAAATGAAAAGGATTATACGAAAAAAACTTAGATATGTATGTATTTATACGCATTTTTTTAGGAAAATATTTGTTTTTAACAGAAATGTTTCCTCTTTTTAGGTGTATATCAAAAGATAAGCCGATACGACACCGGCAAGAAAAACTCAGTGTGTATCGGCTTATCACGATCATTGAAGTCAGCTACGTTGTTTTGGAACAAGGAATCAAAGCAAAGACAGACAGTTCAGGTGAATAGATCACTTCATGTCCTTGCCAAGTCGTAACCATTAGCGAATGATCGAAACGGTTGGTTAGCTCTTGAATTTTTTGATCATGGGACCAGTTACGTGCTGGGAAGTGTTGGATCTTGTCTGGTCCGATCAAAAAGATAAAATCAGGATGAAAAGTACGAGTGATTTCTTCTGAGAGCCTTTCTAAACGTTCAATCGGAGTCATTGTTATCAAACATCCTTAAATTAAAATTGGGTAGTATCTGGATCTTTTGCTTTACCAACTACGCCATCTAATTGATCGATTTGTTGCATTTCTTCTTCTGACAGTTCAAAGTCAAAAAGTTCAGCATTTTCTTTGATCCGACTAGGAGTTACGGATTTTGGCAGAGGCAAGAAACCATGTTGTAAGGACCAGCGTAAAGCAACCTGAGCAATACTCTTTTGATGGGCTTTGGCAATTTCCTGCATCTCTGGTACATCGAAAATTTTCCCTGTGCCAAGTGGGCTGTAAGCTTCCAGGATCATTTCGTGTTTTTTGGCATAGTCAACGACTGCTGGTTGTAATTCACCAGGAGCTAAGAAAATTTGGTTGACCATTGGCATGATCTTGGCTGTTTTTTGTAACGCATCTAGATGATGGGGCAAGAAGTTGCTGACGCCAATGGCTTTGATTTTTCCAGCTTCATACAGCTCTTCAAAAGCTCGCCAAGTTTGGGCGTTTGCTTCTTCCCAATTGTCACGGAAAGCCACAGGATTAGGCCAGTGGATCAAGAAAAGATCAATATAATCTGTTTGTAATTTTTGTAGTGATTCTTCAAACGAAGACATCACTAAGTCATAACTGTGATTGGCATTCCAAAGTTTTGTTGTTAGAAAAATCTCTTCTCTGGGAATCCCACTTTCTTTGATCGCTTGACCGACGCTTTCCTCATTTTTGTAACCTTGTGCTGTATCAATGTGGCGATAACCAGCAGCTAGCGCTTCTTTGACTGAAGAAACTGCGACATCGCCATCCGGTGTTTGCCAAGTACCAAAACCAACAATCGGAATTTCATAACCATTTGATAAACGATACGTATTTGTTAATGAATCCATATTCTCAACTCCTTAATTTTTAGTTCACTTTTAAGTGTAGCGTATTTTCTCAAAAAAGGAATCCATTTTGTTTAGGAGACAATTATTTTTTTCAAAAAAAGGAAAATAATGATTTTCGTTCTGGTATTTTGTATTGATTTTCCGTAAACTAAATCAGAAGGGAATGAGAACATGGATATTTATTTAAAAAAAGCAATTATGCATATTATTGATCGTGAAACGGGATCACCCGTATTTTCTCAACAAGAATTGGATCTGACTAAAGAGTTTATTCGAGATTTTTTACAAAAGAAAATCCAAAAAATTTCTTCTGCACAAACGAAAACAGGACAGCTGTCACCTGAAAGTATGATGGCGAAACAAGTCCAGGACTGTCAAGAAAACTTTGTAGCAGCAAGTGAAGGGATCGTTCAACGCTGGTTTGAGATCTATCAAGAAAGCGAAGAAGCGCCAAGCGCTGATGTCTTTGTTGTTTTGTATGAAGTAGATACGGTGATGTATGTGGCTTTGTTAAAAGTCAATTACCGAGAATCCTATACACATTTTGTAGAGGCAGACGAAACAGGAATCGCCAATCAATTGATTTTGAATCGAGCGATATTGGGGGCAAAATCCCAAAAGGCAGATGAAGCGTTTGCGGTAGCATTAACTTATTTAACCTATGAATTGATTGAAAAAAAATATGAGTTTTCTGGAAAAAAAGAACTCTATTTTTCGGGGAGAGTCATCGAAAGTGTTCCTGCGCCTTCATTAGAAGAGAATGTCAAAGTGATCCAAAAAGTAGCTAAAAGTTTAGGGAAAAAATTTGAAACTGAAGAATTTGATCTAGTGGCTGATTTAAAAGAGGCTGTTTATGATACGATCGAGGAAAAGGGCAGACTAGACCATGAAATGATTGCGGAAAAAGTCTTCAAAGAAAATATCACAGCGAAATTAGCTTTTCAAGAAGAAGTCCAAGAACAGGGATTTGTTGCTGAAGCTTTGCCAGTCAGAGAAGTCCAAGAAATTTCTGAGAAAAAATTTGGTAAACAAAAATTCAAGTTATCCAATGGAATCGAATTGATCGTCCCTGTAGACGTCTACCGAAATCCAGATTTGATCGAATTTGTTAATAACCCAGATGGAACAATCTCAGTCATGATCAAAAATGTAGACGAAGTATTAAATCGTTTATAATTATTAAAAGAATGCTTATTCAGAGAATACAATAAAATGTAGCAGACAAGAAAAGAGCCAAGAGAAACTATAGTGACCGAAAAAAGTTGGATTAAAAAGTTAACTTTTTTCGGTCAGTATAAAGTTTTTCTTGGTTTTTTTGCAGGTGTAAACTATATAAGTAGTGCATATCTTTAGATGTTTCAGAATGACAGCTTTCTTTTTACCAGATAACACCATTTCTTTTATGAACTGATCACTAAGAGCAAAAGCCAAAATAATCACATCATTCTTTATCAAATAAAGAGAAAATGGTATAAAGGATAGGAAGAGATAACGAAAATATAAAGGATTGTTACAAAATGAAAGTTGAACATATTGCTATTTGGGTTAATGATTTAGAAAAAATGAGAGCGTTTTATGAGAATTATTTTGCTGCAGAAAGTTCAGAGAAATACACGAATCCTAAAACCCGGTTTCAATCTTACTTCCTGAATTTCACCTCAGGAAGTCGGATTGAATTGATTACAAAGCCTTTTTTATCAGATCGTGCAGTCGATACTTTTGGTTATGCTCATTTAGCAATTTCAGTGGGAACAAAAACAGAGGTGGATTCATTTGCTGAAACATTTGTAAAAGATGGCTATCCATTGATCAGTGGTCCAAGAACTACGGGCGACGGTTATTATGAAGCGGTTATCCAAGATCCTGAAGGAAATCTGATTGAGTTAACGACAGATTGAGACAGATTACATCATACAAAAATATAGCAAAGGATAGGAAGCACATGGAATTCAGCGAAGAGAAAAAAATTGACCTTGATGCATTGTTCGCGCTCTATACAGCTGTAGGATGGTCAGCCTATACGAAGGACATCCAACAATTAGCTCTGGGAATCCAGCAGTCACTCGAAGTAATAACGGTATGGCACGAACAACAATTGATTGGGTTGATCCGTAGTGTCGGAGATGGCGAAACAATTCTTTATATTCAAGATTTGCTTGTTCATCCTGCTTATCAAAACAAGGGGATCGGGACACAATTAATCGAAAAAATGGTACAAGCTTATCCAAAAGTCAGACAAAAAGTTTTATTGACAGAAAATGAACAACGAACCCGTCGATTTTATGAAAAATGCCAATTTCAGTCGGTAGCGACACAAGAAATGATTTGTTTTTATCGCGAATATTGATAGTTACGAAAGAGCCCATTGTAGTGAAAACAAGGAGATAGTCACAACAATTACGCATGGTTGGCTGATGAAAAATTAGTCATTAATCAGCATAAGTGTTCTTGGTTGACTTTGACCAAGTTTGACGTATAATACAAATTGTTCGATACTTACAAAAAGTAAGGCGGACAGATTCTTTTTGGATTTTTCCAAAGAAGTCTATAATGGACAACAGATGAGAGCAAAACTTTAAAGCTCTAAATTAATTAGGAGGTTTGTTAATTATGGCAAAAGAACATTATGATAGAAGTAAACCACACGTAAATATTGGAACCATTGGACACGTCGACCATGGGAAAACTACTTTAACTGCTGCGATCACTACAGTACTAGGTAAAAAAGGCTTAGCAAATCCTCAAGACTATGCTAGTATCGACGCAGCACCAGAAGAACGTGAACGTGGAATCACGATCAATACTGCTCATGTGGAATACGAAACAGACAAACGCCACTATGCACATATCGATGCACCAGGGCATGCGGATTACGTGAAAAACATGATCACTGGGGCAGCTCAAATGGACGGAGCAATCTTGGTTGTTTCTGCTACGGATGGCCCAATGCCTCAAACTCGTGAACACATTTTACTTTCTCGCCAAGTAGGCGTGAAATATTTGATTGTTTTCTTGAACAAAACAGATTTAGTCGATGATGAAGAATTAATTGATCTAGTAGAAATGGAAGTTCGTGAACTATTAAGCGAATATGGATTTCCAGGTGATGATACACCTGTTATCAAAGGATCAGCATTAAAAGCATTACAAGGTGATCCTGATGCAGAAGCAGCTATCATGGAATTGATGGACACAGTCGATGAATACATCCCAACACCAGAACGTGATACGGACAAACCATTATTGTTACCCGTCGAAGATGTATTTTCAATTACTGGACGTGGAACAGTAGCATCTGGTCGGATTGACCGTGGGGCTGTTAGAGTCGGTGACGAAATCGAAATCGTAGGGATCAAACCAGAAACGCAAAAAGCCGTAGTAACAGGAGTTGAAATGTTCCGCAAAACGCTTGATTACGGTGAAGCAGGGGATAACGTAGGTGTGTTATTACGTGGGATTCAAAGAGAAGACATCGAACGTGGCCAAGTGATTGCCAAACCTGGTTCAATTACACCTCATACTAAATTCAAAGCAGAAGTTTATGTTTTGACTAAAGAAGAAGGCGGACGTCATACACCATTCTTCAATAATTATCGACCACAATTTTATTTCCGCACAACTGACGTAACAGGAACAATTGTTTTGCCAGAAGGAACGGAAATGGTCATGCCTGGCGACAACGTAACGATCGATGTAGAATTGATTCATCCTGTTGCTATTGAAAACGGGACGACTTTCTCCATTCGTGAAGGTGGTCGTACAGTAGGTTCAGGTATCGTAACAGAAATCGAAGCCTAAGAACAAAGGATAGATAAATAAAAAAGACGCACGATTCAACAAGTCAGATGACTTTTAGAATCATGCGTCTTTTTTTCATCCATCATTAGATATAAGTTGTCATATTCAGCGTTTTTGTAACCATTTCTTTAAACCTACTAATCGCTTTTTATGGTCAACTGGTGCATTATCAATGATCAATAATGCGATCATGACATAGGCAATCCAACTGTCACGTGAATAGGAAGTATAGCGGGAAGTCCAATGAGTCGCATATTTATCTTTATACTCACGCAAGCCGTGGAAAGAGTAAAAATGTGAACCAAATTCATAAACTAAGTAAGCGATTCGTTCTTGAATAAAACTTTTTCTTGAGGTTCCAACGTTGGATAATGGCGCCATCCCCAAGTTGAAAAACTCAATCTGTTCCTCTTTCATATACTCAAATAAATGAAGGAAAAGATAATCCATACTTCCAGCTGGTGCTTTCTCAGGATCATAACGCATCAAATCAATCGTGCCGATTTTGTTATCTGTGTAGGTTGGCATGATCGAAGCAAATGCTACTAAGTCTTGTTGCGTGTCTTTTAAAACAGCGATCGGTGCCCGCTGTAGATAATCTTCTGAGAAGAACCCCAGTGAAAAACCTTTTTCTTTTCGGCTTCCTAACCATTGATCAGAAATTTGTTTGAGTTCAGTCATCTGTGTCGCAGAAAAAGGTGGCTGAATAATCTCAAAAGTAAAACCTTCTCGGTCAATCCGATTCAAGATCGCACGTGACCCTTTCATTTTCTTTCCAGAAGTAGTGAAATTGGCTAATTCAACATGTGCTTCTTCGCCCATTTTGATGAAATCATAGCCAAATTCATGTAAAATCATCACGATTTCTTCACTCGTTTCATAAAAGACGGGTAGGTAACACAAACGATCAGTTTCTTCAATAAACGCTTCGATAGCAGCAGGAAAATCTTCTTTTTTACCCGAAGGATCACCCATCACGATACATTTATTATTGTAACAAGCAAACTGTAATAAAACCGTTCCAACTTGGTCTTTTTCGTAAATAAACATGCGCTTGTCTTTTAAGAAAATCAATTGACTGTCAGAATTTCCGCCAAAGGTATGGAGGATATTTAACGCTTTTTCTTCATCCAACGGTTCGCCGACTTGCTGTTTCTTTCCTTGTAGGAAGTGGACGAAAAGAATGATGATAAAGCTTACTGCAATAATAGCAAATAATCCAGATAACCAAATCTTTTCTGACGGGAACAAAAAGAACGAAATAAAATGATGCTTACGATGAGGAAATGTTGGCAGATTATAAACACCAATAATGATGTAAAGCAACGCTAAAGCACCAATAATCACACCATCAATCGTCAACCATTCCCATGAATAAATGATTTGTTCTCTAAATAATTCATTTTTCGAAGCAATTACGATCAACAACAGTAACAATAGGAAAATAGCTGCAGTAAAGCTAAAGTCAATAATCGTCACATAAGATGCTGCTAAAAAGATCAGTGCAATAGTTGGCCAATAGGCTCTTTTGACTCTTGCAGCAATCCCACGCCCCATGATGACAAAGAGAAATCCTAACAACATACTTGGGAATTGAATAATAAAATGCAACCTTAACGGATTGATACTATGCAGCCAACGAAACTCGGTAAAAGCTTGTGGGATCGTTGCTGAAAGAACCATCATGATACCAGAAAAATATAAAAGGACGACGACGGCTTTATGAGCAATCTCTGTTGCCAGCTGCTTAGGAATACCAGAATAACGTTGATCAAAAGTTGAGCCAATATTCTTAAAGAAAAAGACGATCCCGATCAAAAAAGGAATAATGTAATAAAAAATTCGGTACAGTAAGATCCAAACGACTACAGTTGCCTTTGGCACACCTATGGCAGAAAGACCGATAATCATCATGATATCAAAACTACCGATTTCACCAGGAATCATCGAGACGATTCCGATAACTGAAGCTGCGATAAAGAGCGGTATCGTTTGCCACAAATCGACTTTGATATCCATAAGTGCCCCAACTGCTAGAAAGGTGAACAAGACACCAGACCACTCTAAGATCGAGACAAGCAGCAATTGTCCTTGTGTTTTTAATGAAAGTCCTCCGAGGTAGCCCTCTTTTTTTAAGGTAGTGACTACAAAAACAAGTGGGAAGTATAACCCACCACCGATCAACCAAATCCAATACTGCTTAATAAAAGGCGCAACCGGTGCAAAAAAGACCATAAAAAAAGAAATCAAACTATAAATAGACAGTCCAGCCATTAGAAATAAAAAGATCTTCGACAAAGCTTGCATCAACTGCTTACTGTCTTTTTTATGACCGTATAATTCGGAGCGTAATCCGATGCTGACAAAGCCGCCAAAACCGGCAACATTGTTGATGGTATTGATCAACCAACTTGTTTCAAATAAATAACTCTTTTTTAATTTTTGTCCCAACAAGCGGTTAAGGATGATGTCATACCCAATCATCGGTGCAACAGATAGTAATCCAACAATGAGCATCAACCCCGTCTTCCAAAGTGGGATTGTTGCAAATGTTTCGGCTAATTGAGCGATCGATAGTGTTTTGCCAATATTGATCAATTCACTAACGATAATGACAACCACAGAAATTAAAAAGATTGTTTTAAAGAGACCTAAATGGTTTTTGAACCATTGTAAGGCTTGTTTTAACAAAAAAATCACCTACTATTCTTATTATTCAGACAAAAAATCTAATACTTCTTGATTGAAACGTTGAGGATCTTTTCTAGCTAACTGATGTCCTTGTTCGTTCACTAAAACAAAAGAAGCATTTGGGATTGTTTTTGCTAGGTAAAGGGAGTGTTGCAGTCTGATCACATCTTTTTTTCCAACAATAATCAATGTTTTACATTTAATTTTCTCTAAATCTGCTGTTGAAAGACCGATATCTTTTAACAACAATTTGATCACCAACAAATTTTTTCTAAGCGATGGGCAAACTAAAGAAAGCAACCACATACCAATATAATGACAGTAGCTAAGCAGTCTCGCTGAGAATAAAACCCCTTTAACTAAAGTATTTCCTGAATTTAATATTAATCGATGTACTTTCTCTGGATAATAACTTGAAAAGACCAATCCAAGATTAGCTCCATCACTAAAACCTAGTATATTTGCTTTTGTAATTCCTTCAAGTAGCATGATGGTATAAAGATCTTCTGCCATCAAACGAAAAGACAAGGTATTTGCTTGATTCGTTGAACGTCCGTGACCTCGACTATCAATGAGATAAACGGTATAAAACTGACTAAAGACAGGAACTTGCTCTGAGAAGAAACGACCACTGCCATCATTACCATGGAGTAAAAACAGAGGCATGCCATTTCCGCTTTTCTCATAATAGATCTCTGTTCCATCAGTCATTTTTGCATATTTCTTTTCTTTTTTCACATAATCACCTACTGGTTAAAGTATAACGACAATTCTCCTATAAGAGCAATTGTTTTCCTAAAAAAACAACGATCATTTTCGTAAGATAGTAAAAAATTCCGAAAATTTCAGTTTTTATTAAGGAAAGGAACAAATGATTAGTAAGAAATAGCCAAGAACGATAATAAATAGTAAGATAAAAAAAGATGTCAAAATAACTAGGTGAATGTTTATGAAAAAAAAGAAAAAATCAATCTTTCGAAGAATCGTCTCTTTTTTAGTGATTGTCTTGGTCATAGGAGTATTGATCATCTTAGGAAAAACCTATCAATCAATTAAAAGAGTAGAAAAGTACGAACCAGAAATAACAACAGCAATCAAAAAGTACCATATGGAAGAGTACGAGTCTTTGGTCAAGGGGATCATTTTAACAGAATCAAAAGGCAAGGGGATTGATTTGATGCAAAGTTCGGAAAGCGCCTATGGTAAAGCCAATTTGATCGATAATCAAAAAGAAAGTATCGATCAAGGAGTCAGCTACTTAGCAGAA
Organism: Enterococcus sp. C53; assembly: GCF_040887425.1. Taxonomy (NCBI): domain Bacteria; kingdom Bacillati; phylum Bacillota; class Bacilli; order Lactobacillales; family Enterococcaceae; genus Enterococcus; species Enterococcus sp. C53. Next base: position 117,545 of record NZ_JBFOFT010000006.1, on the reverse strand, counting down.
ATGATCAATGAGGCAAAAAAACAAGGATGTGATCTTGATACAGCTATACAAGCCTATAACTTCGGTAAGGATTATATTGTCTACGTAAAAAAACGAGGTGGGGAAAATACTATGGAGATAGCAGAAGAATATTCCAAAAATGTCTTGAGTCCACTTTTAGGTAATGAGAAAAAAACCAAGTATCGCTATTGGCGAGTCCCCTCATTGCTTTACAATGGCGGTTATCTTTATCATAATGGAGGGAACATGTTTTACACAAAAGTTGTCAAGATGAATGAAGACCTCATTGAGTTATATGACAAAGTTTTTAACTAATTGAGTGTAATGCTGAGATTTTTTGCTAGATCTTTATCTTATCAGAAAGAAGGAGTGCTCAAAAAAGTGGAAAAAGAACAAATCATAACAGAAAAGGTAGCGAAAGATTCAGGGAAAGACTGGCTATTGCGCTTTGTAAAGGGAATGTTTATCGGTTCGGGTTTTATTTTACCGGGGGTAAGCGGAGGCGCTTTAGCAGCTGTTTTTGGGATGTACGAACGATTGATCTCTTTTTTAGCTCATCTAACCAGAAATTTTAAAGAAAACGTGCTTTTCTTTTTGCCTGTCGGATTAGGAGGCATCAGCGGAGTCTTTTTGCTTTCCTTTTTGGTGAGTTTCTTATTAGGGACATATGAAACGACGATTTTATGGTTTTTTGTTGGGTGTATTGTAGGTACTGTTCCAGCGTTGTGGAAAGAAGCTGGAAAGAAAGGGCGGCAATCAGGTGATATCATCCTGATGATCGTCACATTGATCGTGGCTTATTTCTTTTTACTTTACGGATCACAACTATTTGATGGTCAAGTTGAACAAAACACAGTAACTTGGATCATCGCTGGTGGTCTAATCGGCTTAGGGATGATTGTTCCTGGACTGAGTCCCTCGAATTTTTTAGTCTATATGGGGTTATACAAGGCGATGGCTGATGGTTTCAAAGAAGCTCGCTTAGACGTGATCTTACCGATCGGTTTAGGCGCGGTATTCTGCGTGTTGACGTTATCAAAGTTATTTGATTTTATATTTTCTAAGGCATATAGTAAATTGTTCCATTTTATTTTAGGAGTTGTTTTTGCTTCGACGGTAATGATTGTTCCTACAGATTACACAAATTTAAGTTTACTAGGAATCATCTTTTGTCCCATTTTATTTTTTGCTGGTATCGCATTAGGTTGGTGGATGAGTCGTTTAGAAGAACAATATAAATAAAGGTTGAATGGCGCATGATTTTTGCTGGGATTTCTCAACGGCATAGAATCATGTGTTCTTATTTTGTATAAATTTGTAAAAAATAAGTTGTTTTTAATAATAGAACAAGCTAGACTTAAATATATTGATTATTTTTTGAAAGTTGGCGAAAAATGGAAACGAAAGAAATGAACGGTCTTACTCAGGAAGAAGTGAGACAAAAAATTTCCTCTGGGCAGCAAAATGATTACCAAGAGGATGCATCAAAAAGTACTAAGCAGATTCTTAGTGACAATATACTAACGCTGTTCAATTTTTTAAATTTTGGTATTGGGATTTGCTTACTATTGGTCGGTGCCTATTCCAATATGGCTTACTTGGCAATCATTGTGGTGAATATCATTATTGGTATCTATCAAGAAATCCATGCTAGAAATCTAGTAAGAAAGTTATCGATTGTTTCGCAATCAGAGGTACGAGTTGTCCGCGAAGGAAAAGAGCAGTCGATTTCAACGAAAGAATTAGTTTTAGGAGATGTCGTAAAGATTGGTGCAGGGGAACAGATTCCTTCTGATTTAAGAGTGATCTCAGGACGCGCAGAAGCCAATGAGGCACTATTGACAGGGGAGTCAGACCTGATTGTCAAAACCGAAGGAGATGAATTGCTTTCAGGTAGTTTCTTAACCAGTGGTTCTGTTTTAGCTCAAACGATTCGTGTGGGTGCAGACAACTATGCAGTTCGCCTAACGAGTGAGGCAAAAACCCATAAAGCGATTCATTCTGAACTTGTCGATTCTATTCGAAAAGTATCGAAATTTACTAGCTTCATTATCATTCCATTAGGTATTATTTTATTTTTAGAAGCGTTATTTATCCGTGATGCTTCCATTAAGATTTCTGTTATTGCTTCGGCAGCAGCATTACTAGGGATGTTGCCTAAAGGCTTAGTCCTTTTGATTAGTATTGCACTGACTACTGGTGTAACGAAATTAGCAAAGAAAAGAATCTTAGTCCAAGATATGTATTCGATTGAAACACTTGCTCATGTAGATACGCTTTGCTTGGATAAAACAGGGACGATCACTGAAGGAAAAATGAGTATCCAACGGGTCGAAGCCCTAAATCCTAAGTACGAAAAAGCGATTCCTGAAATCATGGGAACCTATCTAGCTGAAAGCAGTGACAATAATCTTACCATGCGGGCACTTAGAGATTACTTTCAAGTAGCTAATCGCTATACTGTGACTGAAAAGTTAGCTTTCTCTTCTGACCGTAAATGGGGAGCAATGGAGTTTCCTGAATTAGGTGTGATCTATGTAGGAGCTCCTGAACGTTTGGTTGAAAAATCACAACTGCCAGAAAGTTTGGTGGATGCTCAAGCAAATGGCTACCGTGTATTGATGCTAGGTGTCGCTCCTGAACAACATTTGACTGAAGGAGAGCCAAAAGGCGTTGAACCAATCGCGCTGTTTGAGATTGACGATCCAATACGTAAAAATGCAGAAGAAACATTAGCTTATTTACATGCTGAAGGTGTGAATCTAAAGGTTATTTCAGGTGATAATCCGTTCACAGTTTCAAATATTGCCCGCCGTGCAGGCTTACCAAATTATGATTCGTATGTTGATCTTTCTACGATGACAGAAGAAAAAGCGGTCCGGGAAGCCGCTCATGAATACACGGTCTTTGGTCGTGTGAGTCCACAACAAAAGAAAACATTAGTGAACGAATTAAAACAAAGTGGTGGAACTGTGGCTATGACTGGGGATGGAGTCAATGACGTGTTGGCACTGCGTGAAGCAGACTGCAGTATCGCCATGGCTGAAGGAGACGGTGCAACAAGACAAATTGCTAATCTCGTTTTACTTGATTCTGATTTTACGACTTTACCAGAAGTCTTATTCGAAGGGCGTCGTGTCGTGAACAATGTGACCAAAGTTTCAGGTATTTTCTTTATAAAGACGATCTATTCGTTTATTCTTTCTATCTTATGCGCAATTACTGCAATCGGGTTTCCATTCATCCCAATCCAGATCACATTGATTGACTTAGCTATTGAAGGTTATCCTTCTTTCTTCTTATCGTTTGAACAAGATAAACGAAAGATTACCTATCGTTATTTACCAACAGCATTGATCAATGCATTGCCAAATGCATTGCTAGTCGTATTGAATATTATTGTGGTTTATATTTTAGGAAAAGTTTTGCCATTTACCCAGTTGCAAACGACCACTTTAATGTATTATCTATTGATCGGAATCAGCTGTATGGCAGTAGTCAAAGCGTGTTATCCATTTAATCCGTTGCGAATTTTCTTAGCGGTAACAACTGTTGTAGGGATTTATGTAGCAGCGATGCTTTTCCATCATCTGTTAGAAGTTGATCTTGGGTTAGGAACGGCTTGGCCATATTTCATTGGTTTTATGATCGTTAATATCATTTTGAGACTGATTTATGGAAAGACCAATATCCGTGACTACTTATTGAATAAATTAGCAACAACGAAATAAACCGTTGCTTGTTCTTAGAATGACAAGTATTATACTTGAAAAAGTTTAGAATTGTGATAGAATGAAACATGTATAATTGTGTCCTTTAAAATCGCACTGATTTTCGTTAGTGCGATTTTTTACCGGTTATTCTCCTGAGGTATCTCTTTGACAGATGCCAATTAGCTATTTACAGGGGGTGAAAGCATGGCTCAACGGATTCCTCAAGAAGTCATTGAAACGATTCGTGGACAAACGAATATTGTTGAGGTGATTGGTCAATACGTCCAATTAAAAAAATCTGGAAAGAATTATTTAGGTTTGTGTCCTTTTCATGAAGAACGAACACCATCTTTCTCGGTGGCTGAAGATAAACAGATTTTTCATTGCTTTGGTTGCGGAAAAGGAGGAAACGTCTTTACTTTTCTTCAAGAACTAGAAGGACTTAGTTTCCCAGAAGCAGTCGTCAAAGTTGCTGATTTTGAACAAATTCAGTTAGAAGATCAATGGCGCAAACAAACACTTCCCTTCGAAAATAGCGATTCAATTACAGGAAAATTGATTTTAGCGCATGAAAAAGCCGCAGAAGTATATCATCATATGTTGCTACACACGAAAGTAGGCGAGCAAGCTTTAGATTACTTACTACAACGTGGTTTGACACTAGAATTGATTGAAGAATTTGCGATCGGATTTGCACCGAATGAACGTTCATTTTTGAAACAAGTATTTAAAACTGAAGCATACGATCAAGAAGTGTTGGAACGTTCTGGTTTGTTTATCTCTCATGAGGATGGAGGAATATCTGATCGGTTTTACCAACGTATCATGTTTCCTATCAGAAACCCTCAAGGGCGCACGATTGGTTTTTCTGGACGCTGGCTTGCACCAGAAAAAGGACAAGAAAAAGATCAACCCAAATATTTGAATAGTCCAGAAACAGAATTATTCAATAAAAGACAAGTGTTGTTCAACTTGGATAAAGCACGTAGTGATATCCGAAAAAGCGGTGAAGTTCTTTTATTTGAAGGTTTCATGGATGTCATTGCTTCTTGGCAAGCAGGTGTAAAAAATGGGATAGCTTCAATGGGAACGAGTTTAACGAATCAACAGATCCAGCAGATTGAACGAGTAACCAAAGAACTAGTTTTTTGTTACGATGGAGATAAGGCAGGATTCGAGGCAACGAATCGAGGGATCGAATTGTTACGACAAAATAGTCGATTGCAATTATCAATCGTTGTGATTCCGGAAAAACTTGATCCCGATGAATATTTACGTAAATATGGAAATGACTCCTTTAATGAACTGATCTTTCATGGTCGTGAAACGGTCTTTACTTTCAAGTCACGTTATTTGAAGCAAGACAAGAACCTGGAGAATGAAAAAGATAAAATCCAGTACTTAGAAGAGGTATCGAGAGAACTTAGTCAAGTTGTCTCGCCAATCGAACAAGATATGTATTTATCGCAACTAGCGACCGAATTTCAACTTAGTCGTGAAACCCTGCAAAAGCAAATACGGGATTTTCGCAGGGAAAATCAAACGAATCGAACCAACCAACCAACGACATTGCCAGAACCAGCTATTTCACGGACGGCAATAACGAAAAAGAGACCGCTGACTCAAGTAGAAAAAGCGGAACAAATGCTCTTGTACAGAGTGTTCAAAGAGATATCTGTCCGTAATCTTTTGAAAGAACAGCAATTTCAGTTTATTCATGACATTTATGCAGAAGTATATTTTTTATTCGATGCATTTGTGTCACAACATGATGAATTCAACCTTGCGGAGTTTTTGGACTTTTTGCAAGATGAAAATTTAAGGCGTTTAGTGGTGGAAATCGAGTATTTGCGTGTAGCCGAAGAAAGCACACCAAGAGAAATCCAAGACTTATTGCGTGTAATCAGAAAGTCTAGTTTAGCTGATGAAATAACTTTAAAAAAACAAATGCAGCAAGAGGCTAGAAGAACTGGAAACAAGCAATTAGAATTGGAATTAACGATTGAGATCATTAATTTAACAAAACAGTTAAAACAAGCCGAATAGCTACTCAAGGGGGGCCTTCTTTTATGGCAAATGTAACAGAGAATAAAAAGTATGAAGCAGCAGTAGCAGCTTTTATCAAAGAAAACAAACCAAAAAGACAAGTCGTGTATGATGATCTTTCAAATAAACTTGCAACGCCATTCACATTGAATGCGGATGAGATGGATAAATTGATCCAAAAAGTCGAGGATGCTGGAATCAGCGTTGTTGATGAAAATGGAGATCCATCGATCCATAGCTTGAAGAGTGCAGAGAAAAAAGCGGAACAAGCAAAAACAGAAGATCTGTCAGCACCTACTGGTGTAAAAATCAACGATCCAGTTCGTATGTATTTAAAAGAGATTGGTCGTGTTTCCCTATTAACTGCGGAAGAAGAAGTAGCTCTTGCTTTAAAAATCGAAGAAGGTGATCAAGAAGCAAAACAGCGTTTAGCTGAAGCAAACCTTCGTTTGGTCGTAAGTATTGCTAAGAGATATGTTGGACGTGGCATGCAATTTCTTGATTTGATCCAAGAAGGAAATATGGGCTTGATGAAAGCTGTTGAAAAATTTGACTATCGTAAAGGATTCAAATTTTCAACTTATGCTACATGGTGGATCAGACAAGCAATCACTCGTGCCATCGCTGACCAAGCACGTACGATCCGTATCCCAGTGCATATGGTAGAAACCATCAATAAATTGATCCGTATCCAACGTCAATTACTTCAAGATTTAGGAAGAGAACCGACGCCAGAAGAAATTGGGGCAGAAATGGACCTTCCTACAGAAAAAGTACGTGAAATATTGAAAATTGCGCAAGAGCCAGTTTCTTTAGAAACACCAATTGGTGAAGAAGATGATTCTCATTTAGGAGACTTCATTGAAGACCAAGAAGCTACTAGTCCTGCAGAACATGCGGCTTATGAATTGCTAAAAGAACAATTAGAAGATGTTTTAGATACATTGACTGACCGTGAAGAGAATGTTCTCCGCTTACGTTTTGGTTTAGACGATGGTCGTACCAGAACACTCGAAGAAGTTGGGAAAGTATTCGGAGTAACACGTGAACGTATTCGACAAATTGAAGCGAAAGCGTTACGTAAATTACGCCATCCATCACGCTCAAAACAATTGAAAGATTTCTTAGAGTAAAAATAGGATTCAAATTTTGAATCTTATAGACAATGACTGTCTTTTAAAATAGCGAGTAGCCTTTACTGAAAACAAAGTAGCACGGGATCAGAATAGATGATCTCGTGCTACTTTTTTAGTCAATGGCTGAGTCAAAAGCTTGAACCTGATCATAATAAATAATTGATGCGCTATTAACGTTATGATGATGAAAACATAAATAATTGCGTAACTATGCGTAATTATAAGAAACTTTTTGTAAATTATTTGTTTTATTTTTACGAGTTATACTATTTGATATCCGTTTGATCAAAATAGACTCTTGGCGAAACTTTCAGAATATGGTAGATTAAATGGTAGCGTAAACCTAACAAAAGGAGCCGATCGCTCAGTGATAAAAAAATGCCCAACGTGTGGATCAAAGAAAATCAAAGGAAAGTTGATTTGTCCTGATTGTGGTTACCAAATAAAAGAGCAAGACCAACACACGAATGAAGAAAAGAACAACAGTCAATTACCAATAGATTCTTCAGAAGAACATTTTCCTGACACGGAATTAAATGATCCAATCGAATGGTCAGAATTAACAGAGTTACCATTAGAATCGGTCATGGCCTTGTTTAAAGAAGAATCATCTGAAGAAACGAATCTAGCAGAAACTAATGATGCTGAAGATGTAGTCACTAAAAAGGCAAACAAAAAGCCGTCAACAAGCGAAGAAGGAACTGATTTGAAAAAACAGGCTAAGGGCGATGAATTGACGGATGAAATCGAAGCAGAACAACAAAAAAGAGTAGCTGAATTAAAAGAATTTGTTGATCATGAAAAAGAAAATTCGATTTTATCTGCTTATATCAAAGCTCATAGAGAAGATACAACAGAAGAACATGCAGAAGAATTGATGCGAATGATCCAAGAGGAACTCGCAGCTAAAAATGCCAAAGAGACTGATTCAAAACAAGAAAGTATAGTGCCAGTAACTAACGAACGTGAAACGAAAGAAAAGGAACCAGTTGATACGAACGATAGCGTTGTTCAGCCAACTGACCATCAAGTGATTGATCAAGAAGAAACGTTTGAAACAGCAACAGAAAAAAATAATGAACGCTTAACGGTAACCCAAACTTTAGAAGAAAATCAATTGCTTTCTTCTAAGGAACAAACTGAAGAACCAGTGCCCGCTTCAAAATCGACTCACATCCAATCGTCGTCAGAAAATCTTTTGATAGGAAAAAAAGAAGTCGAAGAAAAAGCGAGTGCGGAAGATGTCGATAAAAACTCAACCCATGAGGACGAAGCATTAAACGAAAATTTGAAACCTGAAGTTTCAGAAAAAGATATTCCGAAAGCAGCTCCATTACAAGAGAATCAATCAAACGGAGAAGTTCTAAAAGAAGAAATACCGAAAAAAGAAACAGCAAAAGAAGAAATATCGAAAGAAGAATCGGTAAAAGAAGAAGAACCAAAAGAAGAAATTCGTAAGAAAGATTCTTCAAAACCAGAAGCTATAGAAAAAACAGAATTATCAAATGAAATCGATCAAAGGACAGAAACGGAACAAAAAGAACCAGTTACATCAGCTAAGTCTGATGAGGGGAAACGAAAAAGATCGAAAAAAGGACCGTATCTGGCTTTAGCAGCAATCGTCTTGCTCGGAGTCGGTGGTTGGGCTTATTATGACCATCAGCAAGATGTTCAGGCGCAAATCGCTGCACAAGAAGAAAGACAAAAACAAAAGGTGGCAGAGCTACAAACTGCCTTGAACGCTTTTTATACAGATCCGTCTCACCAGTTTATCCGTACTTCAATGATCAATCAAGACTTAGCTAAACTAAAGACTGATCTGAATGACGTAAAAAAAGAGAAAGAATATCCTGAATTAGAAAAAACATTCCAGGATATCCAAACCAAAATCAAAGATATTCAACGTGTCAACCAGTTATTTACTTCGGTAGTGATTGACGATGATCATTTAGCAGCTGATCCCAAACTAAAAGAAGATCAAGCCATTCAACCAATGACTACAAATGAAACTGCTTTTGGACGTCTGATCAAGCAAGCGCAAACCGAAGCAGAGGATCAATACAAACAATTGCAGACGGCTAAAGATAAAGTGAACGTTGTCTATCATGATAATCAAGTCATAGACAGTGCGAACAGAGAGCAGTATGACGAAGCAAAAAATGCTGTAGAGCAAATCAAAAATGAAGAGCTAGCTGTCGCTTTAAAAGATCAACTAAAAAAAGTAGATGAAACCTTGACTGCGAAAGAGCAGAAAGAAGCACAAGCAAAAGAAGAAGCGAAAAAAGCTGAAGAAGCAAAAAAAGCAGCTGAAGCAGCCAAACAAGCTGCAGCTCTGGCTGCACAACAAGCAAAATCTAGTTCAACGACCAATAAGACTAATTCAGCCAATCAACCCATCATGTCAACTCGACAAAGTGATGTGGCTGATGCATCTAATCCAGCATGGAATTGGGCACCAGGAGTCCAACAAAGTGTTATTGCTACTTGTATTCAACGAGGCTACATTGTGGCAGGTGGATATAAACTAGAAAAAGCGAGAATCGAAAATGGTGAAGGTTATTATAATCTTTATGCTACTTCAACCCAATCTAATTTGATGCGTGGAATCGGTGAAAGTGCATTACCATTTTATATTGTGACGATCAATTGTAAAACAGGCTGGTTTGGCGGAAATGGCAGCCATTAATCTGCTAGATAGACAATGATCAAATACTACTCAGATATCGTAGATCGTATGGAACTAAGTGGATGACCATATAGGATCAGATACACGATATCTGAGTTTTTTTGCGACGACTAAGACCAAACCAACTACTAATCATGGGAACATTATGTTATGATAGCTAAGAAAAGATGGCTGAATCTTTTATAAATAAGGAGAAATAAGATGAATGAATTATTGGCAACAATATTTACCGGAATGGTAATTGATGAAAATGAAAAAAATTACTTTGTCCAGAAAAATGGACAAACTTTTGGATTAAGTAAAACCGAAGGGACCTATCGTATCGGTGAAGCAGTCGAAGGGTTTGGTTATCAAAATCAAAAACATGAAAATCGTTTTACTACGTTGATTCCTAAAAGTCGAATTGGTCATTATGCTTTTGGTACAGTTACTGCTTCACGAAAAGATTTAGGAGTATTCGTCGATATTGGATTACCCGACAAAGATTTTGTAGTCTCATTAGATGAACTACCAACGATGACAGAACTTTGGCCTAAAAAAGGCGATCGTTTAATGGTTGCTTTAAGAGTCGATAGCAAAGACCGAATTTGGGGTAGTTTAGCCGATGAAAAGATTTTTAAATCATTGAGTAAACGTGGAACAGAAGAAATCAAAAATAAAGACATTACAGGTGTTGCTTACCGCTTGAAAATTACCGGAACGTACGTCTTAACAGATGATTATTATATCGGATTTATCCACCCATCAGAACGCTATAATGAGCCGCGCTTAGGTGAACAAGTCAAAGGACGAGTAATTGGTGTGAGACCTGATGGAGTATTGAATCTTTCATTAAAACCAAGAGCATATGAAGCAATCTCTGATGATGCACAAATGATTTTAACGATCATTGAACGATCAGCAGATGAGCAAATCCATTTTACTGACAAATCTGATCCGGAAGATATCATGAAAACTTTTGGTATAAGCAAGGGAGCTTTTAAACGAGCAATCGGCAATCTATTAAAACAAGGACTAGTCAAACAAGAAGCAGGGGTAACGAAACGAATTAGAAAATCTAATTGAGAATACCTTGCATGTTTATCTTAACTAGCTTATAATTATTTTAATTTAGAAAGAGATTCCTTTTGTTTGATTATAATTATTATAAATTGTCGGGGTTGAATACATGGTTATGAATGCGATGTCAGTAATGAAAAAAACGAAACAACAATTACACGAGTCGGGGTTCAAATTAACCCCACAAAGAGAAGCAACTTTACAAGTACTTTTAGAAAATGAGAAAGAACATTTATCGGCAGAAGAAGTCTTTTTTCTAGTGAAAAAAAAGAGTCCAGAAATTGGGTTAGCTACTGTCTATCGGACGTTAGAGATTTTGACCGATTTGAAAGTCATTGATAAAGTCAGCTTCAATGATGGTGTTGCTCGCTATGACTTGAGAAAAGAAGGAGCAAAACATTTCCATCATCATTTATTGTGTTTACGATGTGGCACGATTGAAGAGGTTGAAGAAGATTTATTGTGTGAAGTGGAAGAAATTGTGGAGCAACGGTATCACTTTTTGGTAAAAGATCATCGCTTAACATTTCATGGTATTTGTCAAAAATGTTACACTAAAGAAAAAGAAAGCAAAACCGTCTGATTGCTAGACGGCTTTTTCTTTGCCTAGCTGTAAAATAGACTATCGAAAATGAAGGGTATCTGATATGATAGAAGAGCACGAGGTGGATTATTATGAATGAAGAAATTAATGATTATCTCCACTATTTGACGATTGAACGTGGCTTGTCATTAAATACGAGAAAAAGTTATGAACGAGATTTGTTACAGTATCTTCACTATTTAGAAGATGAGCAAATCACTTCCTGGCAAGATGTCGATCGCTACGTCGTGATCAATTATCTGGAAAAGATGCATGATGAAAAGAAAGCTCCAGCAACCGTGACCAGAATGATTACTAGCTTGAGAAGATTTCATCAATTCTTACGTCAAGAACGATTGACTGATCATGACCCCATGCAACACATTGATACGCCTAAAAAGGTTCAAAAGTTACCTAGCACCTTATCCTTGACTGAGGTTGAACGATTGATCGAAACACCTGATACAACCAAAAATCTAGGGATCAGAGATCGAGCAATTCTAGAAGTCATGTATGCAACAGGTATGCGTGTCAGTGAACTCGTTGGTTTAAAGCTAAGTGATCTTCACTTGTCGCTCGGCTTGGTCCAAACACTTGGTAAAGGGGACAAAGAACGGATCATACCTCTAGGTGATTATGCGATCCAATGGTTGGAGCGGTATCTAGACGAAGCACGCCCCCTCCTTGTAGCGAATTCTTCTGAAACGCATGTATTTGTCAATCATCATGGTACAGGGTTATCACGGCAAGGTATCTGGAAAAACCTTAAACAATTAGTGCGTGAAGCAGGAATCAATAAAGAGGTGACCCCTCATACTTTAAGGCATAGTTTTGCGACACATTTGCTGGAAAATGGTGCAGATCTTCGAACGGTACAGGAATTGTTAGGACATGCTGATATCTCAACAACACAAATTTATACACATATCACAAAGAAAAGAATGACGGATGTTTATAAGCAGCATTTTCCAAGGGCTTAGTCATAGGAAGGTGAAAAAATGTTAACACATTACCGAAAAGAAAATCGTAAAATTGCTATGGGACTGTTAAGTTTTCATAAGAAACTAACGGATAAATCGAATTTACTCAAAGAAATCAATACCTATGAAACAGAAGAAGGATATGAACTTTTTTTCTTCACACCAGAAGGTTCAACGAATATTCAAGGAATCATTGGTGTTTATTGGGGTGAAAATCAGGAATTGATTATTCACGATGTTTCATTGAATCCATCTTATCGGGGAGATCAGATGGGCTTTCAAATGCTTGATGAACTTCAAGAAAAATACCCAGACTTTTCCATACGACCAACAGAGATTACCCGTCCATATCTCGCAAAATGGGTCGATCGAAACAAGAAGAAAGAGTGAATATGGTGACAGAAATCAATATCAAATTAGATATATTTGAAGGCCCCTTAGATTTACTCCTTCATTTGATCCAGCAAATGGAGATCGATATTTATGATATCCCGATTGCAACGATCACTGAGCAATACATGAGTTATATCCATACGATGAAAACTCTTGAACTTGCTGTTGCTGGAGAATATCTAGTGATGGCTGCCACGTTGATGGCGATCAAAAGCAAAACTTTGTTACCTGTTCAAGAAGCAATCATTGAAGATGAGTATTGGGAAGAGGACCCGCGTGACGAATTAGTCAATCAATTATTGGAATATCGAAAGTATAAGTATGCTGCAGAGCAGTTAACCGAAAAAGCCCAAGAGAGAAGCTTATATTTTACGAAAGAACCAGTTGCAGTAGACGATCTCATTGGACAAGAGAAACCATTGAAACGTGGACAAGTCAAAAAGATTGATTTATTTCATGCGATGGAAAAAATCTTAGAGCGAAAGAAATTCTCAGAGAAAGTTGAAAAAACGATTACTCCTGATGATACAACAATTGAAGAACGTATCATCTTTATTGAAGAGCGTCTTAAGCAACATCATAAGGGATGCTCTTTTGAGTCTTTTTTTGAAACGCCTTCGAAAACAGAAGTAGTCACTACATTTATGGCTTTATTAGAAATGATGAAAAATGGTCAGATCGTTGCGCAACAAGAAGGAAATTATGAAACAATTATGCTTTATCTAGCAGTAGGAGATACCAAAGATGACAAAATTAAGTGAACTTGAAGCCATTTTATTTATTGTTGGCGAGGAAGGAATCGGGTTAGAAGAAATCAGCTATCTGTTAACTATTACGAAAGAAGAGACAGTGGCTTTATTAACGGAATTAAAAACAAGATATGAAAATGATCCAGCTAGTGCTTTGCATATTTTGGAAACAGAGGCACATGTCGTTTTAACAACCAAAAAAGAGTTAGCGCCATTGTTGAAACGCTATGCCCAAGGGACGTCTAATACTCTCTCACAAGCAGCTGTCGAAACGTTGGCGATCATTGCATATAAACAACCGATTACCAGAGTAGAAATCGAACAAATTCGTGGGGTTCAAGTCTCAGGTGCCATTCAACGGCTAGCTGCTCATCAGTTGATTGAAGAAAAAGGACGCGTGGAAGGACCTGGACGACCTATTTTGTATGGGACGACTCCTTATTTTTTAGATTATTTTGGTCTCAACTCATTAAAAGACTTACCAGATATACAAGCAATGGAGCATTCATTAAACGAAGAGTCTTCACTCGACTTATTCTTTGATGAAATGGATGAAGGAGAACAGATATAATGGAAAGACTACAAAAAGTAATTGCGCATGCAGGGATCACTTCCAGACGTAAAGCGGAAGAATATATTTTGGCTGGACGAGTAAAAGTCAACGGCAAAGTAGTAAAAGAACTCGGAGTAAAAGTTAGCAAACGTGATTTGATCGAAGTAGATGAAGTGCCGATTTATCAAGAAGAATACGGGTACTATTTACTATATAAACCAAAAGGCGTGATTTCCGCTGTTGCTGATGACAAGGGGCGAAAAGTCGTAACTGATTTGCTTCCAATGGTGAAAGAACGAATTTATCCAGTAGGACGATTAGATTATGATACTTCGGGTATACTGCTCTTGACTAATGACGGTGATTTTGCGCAACGTTTGACCCACCCGAAACATGAAGTAGACAAAGTATATGTGGCGAAAGTCAAAGGGATTGCTACTAAAACAATGTTATCTCCCTTGACGAAAGGGATAAAAATCGAAGGGAAACGAACTTCACCAGCACGTTACCAAATATTATCTGTGGATCCTAAGACAAATCATAGTATCGTTGAATTGACTATCCATGAAGGTAGAAATCATCAAGTAAAAAATATGCTTCAAGCAGTTGGCTTACCTGTTCAAAAATTAAAACGAGAAAAATACGGCGATTTGACGCTTCAAGGCTTACGCCCTGGCGACTATCGTGAGTTGAACAAAAAAGAAGTCAGCAGTTTATTGAATCAATCAAAATGATTACTTACTTATTATAAGAATAAATGATTGCATTTTTTCTCAAGCGATGTATAATGTAAAGGTAAACAAAATTATAAATGGTTCGTCTTCAGGGGCAGGGTGAAATTCCCGACCGGTGGTTATAGTCCACGACCTACTTTACCTAAGTAGCTGAATCGGTGAAATTCCGATACCGACAGTATAGTCTGGATAAAGAAGATAGAGCTTATTTGACGTAGTTTTTTGCCAAATAACTCTAACTCTCCCTGTTATTGGAGAGTTTTTTTATTTGCAAAAAGTTCGTCGAAAAGTTCGCTGAAGAGGAGTCCTAACAGGAGGATTTCAAATGAAGAACACCCGTGTACAAAAAATGGTCGCTGTGGCATTATTTGCTGCGATCGGATTGGTTTTGCAATATATCGCATTTCCGATCATGCCAGCCTTTAGTTTTTTAAAGATCGATTTTAGTGATATCCCAGTACTGATCAGTATGTTTTTATTTGGTCCAGTTGCTGGATTGGTTACAGCTTTCTTACGATCGATCTTACACTTGATCACTACCGGCTTTTCACCAGATAATTTGGTAGGAGATACAGCCAGCTTTTTAGCAACAGCTATCTTTACCTTACCTATTTTCTACTTCTTCCGTAAGAAGACTCAAGTAGGAAAAAATAAGTTTTTAGGTGTGATTTCTGGTACGATCGCAATGACGATCTTCATGAGTGTCGCAAACTATTTTGTGATTACCCCATTGTACCTTATGTTTTTAGGTTTAAATGCTAATCAAATGTTAGGGATGCCGTTAGCTAATTATGTCCTGATCGGAATCGTCCCATTTAATATCATTAAAGGATTTATCGTCAGTGCTGCCTTTTTGGTTTTACACGCAAAATTATTGCCATGGTTAAGTCGGAAACAACACCAGTTGGCACAAAGACATACAGTGACGAACAACAAATAAATAGTACAGCAGCTCATGCTCGTTTATCCATTTTCAGAGGGAAGCATGAATTGATGCCACTTTCTTAATTATTTTATCATTAAAAAAATCAGTCAAGGCTCCATAACTTTTACAATATAAAAAGTTATGGAGCCGTTTTTGTAAGTACTAGTATTTCTGAAAAAGTAGTCCAACGATTAGAAAAAAAAGGGATGAGAAAATAAAAATTGTTTTTTCTAAAAAGAATTCAAGGAAATAAAAAAATATCGGAAATTTTAATGAAAAAAAATTCATTAACCTACGTTGCGTAAGCGTTTTATAAACGGTGTTTGAGTATTTCTTTTGTTTATGCATAAAAATGTATTTTATGATTCAAAATGTGAAATTAATCACTTTTTGAATGATAAATAGTTTTGTTATAATGGAAGAGGAAAACGCTACAATTGTATTGAAAAAGCTTTACCTTAAATTTTATAGAGAAAGGAGTGAAAGCAGGATTTTTGAATAAAATTTGCCAAATCAATAGGTTATTGTTTTGGTTATCGTATTCTTTTTGATAAAATAACTGATGGAATCACTCTTATAAGATTCTAATGTTACAAGAAAGGGAGAAGAACATGGAACAAACAAAGAAGAAACAATTTCAAATGCCTTCAGCGTATACGGTCTTATTTATTATTATTGCGATTATCGCTGTACTAACTTGGTTCATACCAGCTGGACATTATAGTGTCAATGATGCAGGCAACATCATTGCTGGATCATATGAACGAGTAGAGCAAAATCCTCAGGGGCTATGGGATATCTTTATGGCACCGATTAATGGGATGCTAGGTGTACCTGCTGGGGAATTAACGAAAGAAACACCGGCTGCTATTCCAATTTCATTCTTTATTTTAGTTGTGGGTGGTTTCTTAGGTATTATCAATAAAACTGGTGCTTTGGATGCAGGGATTGCTTCCGTTGTAAAACGCTTTAAAGGAAAAGAAAAAATGTTGATCCCTGTGTTGATGATCTTATTTGCATTAGGTGGTTCAACTTATGGTATGGCGGAAGAAACTATTCCGTTCTATGCTTTATTGATTCCTGTTATGATGGCTGTTGGGTTTGATACAGTTGTTGCAGTAGCTATCGTTTTAGTAGGGTCACAAGTTGGTTGTTTAGCTTCAACCGTTAATCCATTTGCTACTGGGGTCGCTTCTCAAGCAGTTGGTATCTCAATGGGTGAAGGAATCGGGTTACGTTTCTTGATGTTCGTGGTACTATTGGCTATCTCAATTGCTTATGTCTACCGTTACGCATCTAAAGTGGAAAAAGACCCAACGAAATCACTTGTATATAAACAACGTGAAGAAGACATCAAACATTTTGATATCGATTCAATTGGTCGTCAAGAATCAATTACTAAAAGACAAAAACATGTAAATATCCTATTTTTCATTACCTTTGGTATTATGATCATTAGTTTGATTCCTTGGACAACATTGAATAAAAACTTTACGATTTTTGAATCATTAACTAACTGGTTAACAGGGTTACCTGTAGTCGGAACTGTTTTAGGTAAAAACATGCTTCCTTTAGGAGAATGGTATTTCCCAGAAATTACCATGTTGTTCTTAGTGATGGCTATTGTAGTGGCAATCACTTACGGAATGAAAGAATCAGTCTTTATTTCTGAATTCTTAACAGGAGCTTCAGATTTGATCGGTGTTGCGATCGTGGTAGCTGTTGCACGTGGTATCCAAGTTGTGATGAATAATGGTTTAATTACTGATACGATCTTACATTGGGGTGAACAAGGATTAAGTTCATTGTCATCTAGTGTCTTCTTGATCTTAACGTTTATCTTCTATATCCCTATGTCATTCTTGATCCCATCAACTTCTGGACTAGCAGCAGCTACTATGGGAATCATGGGACCAATGGGTGAATTTGCAGGCGTTGGTAAAGATTTAGTTATCACTGCTTATCAATCAGCATCTGGTTTGGTCAACTTGATCACACCAACATCAGCAATCGTTATGGGGGCTGTTGCGATCGCTCGTTTTGATATTTCCGTTTGGTGGAAATTCACAGGAAAATTGATTGCTATCCTATTTGTAGCCATTTGTGTTATCTTAGGTGTAGCGGCAATGTTATAACAAAGTAGACAAAACCGTTGACTTAGAGTGTACATGGTTTTTTACTTGATGTGAATGGACAAGATCCAAGCTCAACTATTTATTGTTTGAAAAAAGAGGTTGTGTCTGTTGTTTTGACATAACCTTTTTATTATATTAGGAGGCTAGTAACATGAAACAATTTGTAACAAAACAACATCATGAACAAGCATTGGAATCTTTAAATGAATTGATTCGAATCCCTTCAGTTCTGGACGAATCAGATACTGGTGAAGGGCATCCTTTTGGGACAAAAGTGATCGAAGCATTGGATAAAGTGTTAGAAATCAGTGAAAATCTAGGATTTAAGACATTTAAAGATCCAGAAGGATATTATGGTTATGCGGAAGTCGGATCTGGCGATGAGCTATTTGGTATCTTGTGTCATATGGATGTCGTTCCAGCTGGCGATGAAAACAATTGGGATTCTAAACCATTTGAACCAACTGTCAAAGATGGTTGGTTGATTGGACGAGGATCACAAGATGACAAGGGACCTTCTATCGCTGCAATGTATGCTGTCAAAGCGTTGATGGATGCAGGCGTTGAATTTAATACACGTATCCGATTTATTTTTGGAACCGATGAAGAAAACTTGTGGCGTTGTTTAGATAAATACAACGAAAAAGAAGAAGGTATTACGCAAGGATTCGCACCAGATGCAGAGTTTCCATTGATTTATGCTGAAAAAGGATTACTACAAGCTTACCTAACTGGACCGGGAACATCTGAATTTTCAGTTAAAGCTGGTGGCGCACTGAATGTCGTTCCAGATGCAGCTCCTTATGCTGGTGAAAAATTAGCTGAAGTCAAAGAAGCATTGAAAAAACATGGATTTGACTTTGAAGATCAAGGAGAATCAATTGTCGTTCTTGGAAAAAGTATCCATGCCAAAGATGCAGCAGAAGGTGTCAATGCAATCTCTCGTTTAGCGATTGCTCTTTCTGAAGTATTTGATTTTGCTCCAATCAACTTCTTAGGTCAATTAGTTCAAGAAAATGCTACTGGTGAAAACGTGGTAGGAAAAACGGTGGATGAACAATCTGGCGAATTGACAATGAACTTTGCTAGTCTGGAAATCACTCCTGAACAAACTAAAATCGGGGTCGACATGCGTATCCCAGTAACTTTCAAAAAAGATGAACTCGTAGAAAAACTAACAGAAACTGCTAAAAAGTATGACTTGACTTATGAAGAATTTGACTTCTTAGATTCCCTTTATGTTCCATTAGACAGTGAATTGATCAAAAATCTTTTAGGAACTTACCGTGATATTACTGGTGATATGACTGAACCATTTGTATCTGGCGGTGCAACTTTTGCGCGGACGATGAACCAATGTGTAGCATTTGGTGCAATGTTCCCAGATACCCCTGATTTTATGCATCAGGCAAATGAACGTTGGGAACTAAGCAGCATGTACAAAGCAATGGAAATCTATGCAGAAGCTGTTTACCGTTTGTGTGGAAAATAATCATTTGAAATGCTCAACTAAATACACTTTAGTTCAATAGAGAACGAAACTGCTCTCTTACTGTTAAAGGCTGATGAAGGTCAATGTACATTCATCAGCCTTTTTTTTTGTTATAGTGGGTCTTGTTGAGGGGAAGAGTCAGGTCTAAGAAAGATCGCATTTAGTGCCACTGGCTAAACAAATTTATTCTTTTTCAAGAAAAAAGAGTTGCAATGTATTCGTATTTTATTTAGTGTGAATTTATAATCGATCAATAGGTACGATAAAAGGAGAATAGGTGAGAGATGTGAAGATATTTAAGCGAGTATTAATTGGTATAATTATTTTTTTGGGGCTAGCAGGAGGCGCTGGGTACTACTATTTACAACAAAATACCTATGAACCATCTAGTCAAGCAAGTCAAATAGCCCAAAATGGAAAGGATAAAAAAGATTATTTATTTTTTGAGACGAAAGAAAAAAGTCAAAAACCACTGGTTATTTTTTATCCAGGTGCTTTGGTTGAACCAGCTAGTTATAGTGTCTGGGCTGAACAATTAGCAAAAAGTGGGTACTCCGTAGCAATCGCTAAGATGCCTCTTGACTTAGCCATACTTAGTGGGAATAAGGCAGATAAGATCAAAGAAGACTTTTCAAATCGAAATTATGTGATTGGTGGACACTCATTGGGGGGCGTCATGGCGAGTCGCTATGCTAATCAGCATTCTTCTGACAAACACTTAAAAGGAATCTTTTTCTTAGCAAGCTATCCTGATGAAAAAGGTACATTGGCGAAAACGACGTTACCTGTATTAAGCCTGACTGCGTCTAATGATAAAGTCTTGAATCAAAAAGCCTATGAATCAGCTAAAGAATATTTACCTGAGCAAACAGAATATGTTTCGATTAATGGAGGAAATCATGGCGGATTTGGCAGCTATGGGGAACAAAAGGGAGACGGTAAAGCTAAGATTACAAACGAAGACCAACAAACAGCGATTACCAATACGTTAATCAATTGGTTAGGAGAATAGAGTTCCAGATCTAAATCTTACAGCTCACTTTAAAAATGAGTAAAAAGTGTGCATCAGCTCTTTGAAAAAAGCTTGAATTTTTTTAAACATGAGAAACTGTTAAAAAAAATTCAAGCTTATTGTTATCGGAGCTTCCCGCTTCTTTCATGACTTTATCTAAGGCAGTTCAGAAGTCCATTTATCAGAAACTTTGCCGAAGAGCTACATAAGTCACAATCTTTATATAAATAGACTAGAGATAAATCAACTCAAACTTTCACTTGAACATAGAAAGAAATTTGTTCAGACACCATTTCCAGGTCAACTGCCTACTTTTCAAATCATCATTGTTAGAAACACTTACATTGATCTATATTCATTTGGTTAACTAGTTTTCATGATTTCTCTAATAAAATAGCTCTTACTGGACATTTTTGATAAGCTTTTCTGACGGCTTCCTCGTCAGTTTGAGAAACAAATTGCTGATGAGCTTCTGGTTCTTGGGCAAATAAAACGATTCCTTCTTCATCATAATCAAAGATATCTGGGGCTTCGATTTGACAAAGACCACAAGCGATACAGCGCTCAGGTACTAATTTACATAGTAATGACATTTTGACCATCCTATTCTTAAGGGGAGTAATATGACTTCATTTATTTTAGCTTTATTTTCAACAAGAAACAAGTTAAGGATCAGCTCCTTATACCAAGTTATCACAGGAAAACGAACGAGTTCGGTATTGATTTATAGTTTTTTAAACCATTTATTATTTATACATGGTAGTTTTCCTAAAATGAATCAAGAAGAATTTACACGTATCATTGACCAATTAGTTGACCAAAAGTTCCTTATTCAGCTAGAAGATGGCGTGATGATCACTCATTTAGGTGAAAAAGCTTTAGCAGAAGAAATAATTGATCTAGAAGGGCTCCATTATGATCGTTATGGAAGAACCGCTGAGAATTGTTGGCGGTTGATCAAGTTTGCTGTTCAAGTTGTCTCTCATCTGGTAAATAATAAAAAGGAATACTTACCGATTGAAACTAGTCCCTATTATACTATCCAAGTAAAAAAATGGTTAGCTGACACACAACTAGATCGACAAACCTTAGCAAAAAAATTAAGCCAAGAACTGAGTGAAATCTTTTCAACGATGACATCTGAATCGGCTAACTTTCTGGCCAATCAATTTTCAGGTATCCAGTCACCCGGTCTATTAACTTATCAATTAACAGAAATAACCAATGAAGTGCAACGTGAATTGTATGAAGCAAAGCAAGTACACCTGCTGCTAAAAACAATCGAAGAAAAAAAAGATTCGTTGCTTTTTCAATTGGTTTCACCACTACTTATGCAAAACTTCAATCAAAGTATGTTAACGACGAGAAAACTGATTTTATCTGGATGCTCAATTGATGAAGTAATGAAGATACGTCATTTAAAAAGAGGAACAGTAACCGATCATTTGATCGAATGGCAACTTTATTTAACTGATTTTCCTTATCAAAAAATGATCACCAAGCAGACATTTAAGCGACTAAGTCAACTATCGAACATCAAAGAATGGAATTATCGAGAATTAAATGAAGTCGCACCACTAGACTATGGAGAGTTTCGTTTTTATCAAATTGGTGTATTGAAAGGGGAACTGAAGAATGTCGCTGAAGGATGAACTACAAAAACGTTTTGGATTTACTTCGTTTCGTTCAGGACAAGAAGAAATCATCCAGTCTTTATTGAATGACCAAGATGTCCTCGCAGTGTTACCGACAGGAAATGGAAAAAGCCTATGCTACCAACTGACCGGTTATCTGCGTGAAGGAATAGTTATCATTGTTTCACCTTTGCTTTCATTGATGGAGGATCAGGTGATGCAACTACAGAAACAAGGAGAAAAGCGAGTTGTTGCTTTCAATAGTTTACTATCTAGAACGGAACGATATTATGTGTTAAATCATTTGTCCGATTATAAATTTTTATTTTTAAGTCCAGAAATGTTGACGCAAAAAGATGTGATGGAACAATTACAAAAACAAAAAATTGGGTTATATGTGATCGATGAGGCGCATTGCGTTTCTCAGTGGGGGGTAGATTTCCGTCCGGAATACCAACAACTAGGAGAAATTGCTCAGAAATTAGGCTCTCCAGTAACGCTTGCCTTGACAGCAACCGCTACTACAGCCGTGCAACATGATATTGAAACTGTCTTGTTTCAAGAAGTGCCAGTTCGAATTATCCATTCGGTTAATCGACAAAATATTGCTTTATATGTCAAAAAGACTTCCCAAAAAGAAGCTGATCTAGAGGACCTGATGAAACAAGCAAAAGGCTCGATGATTATTTATTGTGCGACAAAGAAAGAGGTAGAGCGTTTGTATCAGCTATTTCGCTCACGTTTTACTATCGGCTATTATCATGGTGGATTAGAGGCATCACAAAGGCGACAGTTGCAACAACAATTTAGTCAAAATAAACTTCAATTTTTGATTGCGACGAATGCTTTTGGTATGGGCATCGATAAGCCAGATATCCGTTATGTTGTCCATTACGATTTACCAGATAGTTTAGAAAATTATGTTCAAGAAATCGGGCGTGCGGGAAGAGACCAACAGGCGAGTGAAGCGATTCTTTTATACAAAGAAAATGACGAACGCATTCATTATTTTTTTAATCAACTTTCTAGAGAACAACGACAAAGTTTTGAAATTTATCTGCAATATCATAGCAATGAACAAGAACAATTCGATGAGATTCAACAAAAATGGTTAGAAATAATTGCACAAACGAGCAATCCGCAAGAGTGGTTAAATCGGCTAAAACGTCAAGAAAAAGAAAAGGAATATCGACTACAACAAATGCTTCATTATGTCAATGCAAAGACTTGTCGAAGAGCGCTGATTCTTGAATACTTTGGGGAGAAACTGATAAAAAAACCAGAAAAATGTTGTGATATTGATGGAGCGGTCCTTACGAGTCAGGAAAATAGAGAAGTCAGCCCATCTGTAGAGCTAAAACAGTGGCAAGATATTTTACTAAATTTATTTTAAAAAAACATTGGATAGAAAATTTATAAGACAATCGCGTTCTGGCTATGGTATAATATTCACGATAGAAATTAGGAGGTTAATAAGGTGAGCAGAAAAGATAGACATCATTCATCAGAAAATAATGAAACACAAGAGCCATGGGAACAACCGATTTATGACACTGAAGACGAAGTTTCTTCAAGAAGTTCTCAACGACAACAAAAGAAAGGCAACACGCTGTTTTTGTCTCTCTTCTTAGTATTATTAGTATTGTGTATTGCAATTCCAGCGGGAGCTTACTTCTGGATTAGAAATGGGTCTTCCAATGCTTCAAGTGCATCATCAACTACAACAACGTCTTCTGTAGTGGAAAGTACGACCTCATCAGAAGTATCATCAACAAAAGAATCAAGTACGGAGCCTGAAAGCACTACTCAGACAGAATCAGTAGTAGCAAGTACACCACAAAGTACTACTGTACCAGAGGAAACAACGCCTTCGACAACGTCTACTTACCAACAAGAAACACAACCAACTAGCACGGTAGAAGAAGCGACAACACCATCCTCTTCGGCTGCTGCAGATGGATCAACAGTGACTGTTCAACCAGGTGACGGACCTAAACAAGTAGCTGAACGTGCCGGGATCACTATTGATCAATTATTTGCATTAAATGGTTTAGATCCAAATAATTATATGATTTATCCTGGACAACAATTAAAAGTTAAATAATCTTAGCCGCGATCTGCGGCTTTTTTTTGAAAAGGGAGTTATAGCATGACACAAATCAGTATTGCAATAGATGGACCTGCTTCGTCAGGTAAAAGTACTGTTGCAAAAATTTTGGCAAAAGAATACAACTATATTTATACCGATACAGGCGCCATGTATCGTGCCATTACGTATCTAGCGATAAAACACCAAGTACCTTTTGGAGATGAAGAGCAACTCGTAAAGCTGATCCAAGCCTATCCAATCTCTTTTATCCAAGAGACAGACGGTCAACACGTTTTGGTGGCAGACCAAGATGTAACTACAGAAATTCGTCAGCCAGATGTGACCAAGGCAGTTTCTGAAGTTTCTGCTCATCAAAAAGTACGTGAAGCACTGGTTTCGATCCAACGTAAAATTGGTGAACATGGTGGGGTTGTAATGGACGGCCGAGATATTGGTACTTCTGTTTTACCTCAGGCAGAAGTGAAAATATTTTTAGTAGCAAGTGTAACAGAACGGGCACAAAGACGCTATAAAGAAAATATTGAAAAAGGGATACCAACAGAGTTGGAAACTCTTACGAAGGAAATCCAAGAGAGAGATCATTATGATTCTACAAGAAAAGTATCCCCTTTAAGACAAGCGGATGATGCCATTCGAATCGACACTACTGGAAAATCGATTACGGAAGTTGTCCAATCCATCAAAAAAGTGGTCACAGAAAAAGGCTATCTTTTGTAAAAAGGGAAAAACTCAGGATTTTTAGGGTAAACCAAACGAAATCGCTTTATTTTTTTTTAATAATCAATTAAACTAAAATTAGTACCGTTGTTACGGCAGAATGTTGGTTAGGAGGACAAATGTTATGACAGAATTTGAACAAAATCAAACAGAAAACAGTCAATCAATGGAAGATGCAATGAATAGCGTCCAAGAAGTAAACGTTGGAGACGTTGTATCCGGCGAAGTTTTAGTAATCGAAGATAAACAAGTTGTGGTAGGAATCGAAGGTGCCGGAGTTGAAGGCGTCGTTCCTGCTAAAGAATTGTCTACTTCACCTGTTGAAGATATCAACGAGGTAGTAAAAGTAGGAGATACTCTAGATCTTGTAGTTATCAGTACTATCGGAAAAGATAAAGAAAACGGTAGCTATTTGCTTTCAAAACGCCGTTTGGATGCCAAAAAAGTTTGGGAAGATATCGAAAAAGATTTCCAAGCAGGTAATATCATCGAAGCACCTGTGACGAATGTCGTAAAAGGCGGCTTAGTCGTTGATGTAGGTGTTCGTGGTTTTGTACCAGCTTCAATGGTGGAAGATCATTTTGTTGCTGATTTTTCAGAATACAAAGGTCAAACATTGGCGTTCAAGATCGTTGAGATCGAACCTTCAGAAAACCGTTTAATTCTTTCACACAAAGCAGTTGTGGAAACGGAAAAAGAAGAAAAGAAAAAAGAAATTCTGGCCAATATTCACGAGGGAGACGTTATCGACGGACGAGTAGCTCGTATTACTGATTTTGGTGCTTTCGTTGATTTAGGTGGAATTGATGGATTGGTCCATGTTTCTGAGATCTCACATAGCCATGTGGCGAAGCCTAGTGATGCTTTAGCAGTTGGGGATGAAGTAAAAGTAAAAGTTCTTTCGATTAATCCTGAACAAGAACGTGTTTCTCTTTCAATTAAAGACACGTTGCCTGGGCCTTGGACTGATATTGAAGAAAAAGCCACTGTTGGTTCAGTTTTAGATGGAAAAGTGAAACGTTTGACAAGCTTTGGTGCATTTGTAGAAGTATTCCCAGGGGTAGAAGGTCTGGTTCATATTTCTCAAATCTCCCACAAGCACATCGCTACACCTCATGAAGTACTTCATGAAGGGGATGAAGTGCAAGTAAAAGTTTTAGAAGTACATCCTGAAGAACATCGTATTGCCCTTAGCATCAAGGCTTTAGAAGAAAAACCAGCATCGGAAGAAGAACCAAAAGATGTTGAAACTTATGAATTACCAGAAGAAAATACTGGTTTCACAATGGGTGATCTTTTAGGTGATGCTTTGAAAGAAGAAGTCGAAGAAACGACTACTGATGATTCAGAAAAATAAAATTTTTGAGTGTTCATTTTAAAAAAACTGAAATGAGACAAAAAGATCAATCAATGTTTACAACATTGATTGATCTTTTTCTGTTATTATCATTAGAACTAGTTAAACTCACAAATCGAGTGAAAGATAAAACCAACTGCTGTGAGAAGGGCTAAGGAATACCTAATAAAGTACATCGTTTAGACCATACCAAATGGCTGTGCAAGTGCCATATTGTATTCACAATTGGAGATATTGGATAGATGATTTGCTTAAACTATTTATCAGAGCTGGAGATTTCTGTCAAACTACTATCAAAACTCTATCATTGTTTAATTAGAAGCTATTTTTTGGGCTAGCCCTAAACAACCGATAATTCCAGCTTGATCTCCTAATTTTGGAAAAACAATATATTCTTCTATTTTCGGATGAGCAACATAATTCTGATTAAGTTTTGAAAATTCACGATGAATTTTCTCTTGTAAGTGTACTTGTTTCATTACACCGCCACCTAGAATGATAATATCCGGTGAAAACATCATTGTAGTATTATGAATGCATTGGGCAATGTAAAAAGCTTCCATGTCCCAAAAAGGATGATCTTCCTTTAAATCTTGACCTTTAATTCCTATTCTCTTTTCGATAGCAGGTCCTGCTGCCATACCTTCTAAACAATTTTGATGATAAGGGCAGTTACCCTTAAAGTGATCGTCAGGGTGATTACGTACAATCATATGTCCCATTTCCGGATGACTGAATCCCTCGATAAATCTTCCATTTTGCAGTGCACCACCACCTATACCTGTGCCAACTGTATAATAAACAACTAATGAATGGCCTTGACCATGTCCAGCTATATATTCTCCATAAGCTGCAGCATTGACATCAGTTGTCCAATAAAAAGGAATTTTCTCAAAATTTCTTTTTAGATAACCAATAAAATCGAAATTTCTCCACGGTATTTTAGGTGTTGAGGTTATATATCCATATGTTTTCGATTCAGGATGGATATCAATAGGTCCGAAAGAACCAACAGCAATGCTGGACAATTCTGTTTCATATTTTTTGAAAAAAGAAACAACTTGTGGCATTGTCTCTCCTGGATTCAAAGTTTCAAAACTCACTCTCTCAATAACCTCTAATTGTGCATTACCAACTGCACAGACAAATTTTGTTCCTCCTGCTTCAATTGCACCGTATAGCATAAAACATTTCTCCTTATAGTTAAAGATGATTTCATGGGCAGTTATGCATTTAACCAATTTATTGTTCAGATTTTTAAAGAATTTAACTCGTTTATTTGTTATTTTCTTTTGAAAAATCGCTATTATTCCAGTTAATACATACATCAGATCGCGCATAGCCCTTTAAATTATCCGTTTATTGATGTTTTGGTTAGAAAGAATAATCAGTACTATTGACTATTCCATTAGTCAACTTCAAGTAAATCAGTAGTAGCGGTAACTGTTCCTTTAATAAGTGGTGTCACTTTTGAATAATCTGCGGTATTTGTCACAATAACCATTGTTGTATCATCAAGTCCTGCTTCTTTAATTAGCGTACGATCAAACGTTCCAAGGATATCTCCTTTTTTTACTTTTTGATTAGCAGTAACTTTTTGTATAAATCCTTTACCGCCCATCGATACGGTGTCAATACCAATATGAATCAGTATTTCAGCGCCATCATTCGATTTAAGACCGTAAGCATGTCCAGTCTCAAATGTAACTTGAATAGTACCGTCTACTGGAGAATAAACAGTGTCCCCAGTTGGTTTAATCGCAATACCTTTTCCCATAGTCTCTGAAGAAAATACTGGATCATTTACTGAATCAAGTCCAATCACTTCACCTGCAAGGGGACTAACGATTGTTTCTGAAGAATGATTTGTTTTAGTAGGTTCGCCAGAAGTAACTGTGGATTGTTGGGTGTTTTCTGAATGATTCGTCACTGTTTGATCCGTAAGAGCTTCTGCTGCAAAGATGCCTGAAGCTTTTGTTTTTCCA
This sequence comes from Enterococcus sp. C53, assembly GCF_040887425.1. NCBI lineage: Bacteria > Bacillati > Bacillota > Bacilli > Lactobacillales > Enterococcaceae > Enterococcus > Enterococcus sp. C53. Next base: position 89,546 of record NZ_JBFOFT010000006.1, on the reverse strand, counting down.
TAAAAGTAAGTAATTGTAAAAGCAATCGCAAAGCTAATTAATTCACATAGTAAATAAAATGGGATAGAGGTTGCATTAATTGAAAGAAATCCAAGAAAACCTGCTGAACCAAGTGATACAGCAACTACTTTCAGTAGACCTGCTACTGCAGCGGCAACTCCGGAACCAATTAAAGCACAGAAAAACGGGAAACGATATTTTAAATTGACACCAAACAGAGCTGGTTCAGTAATTCCAAGAAGAGCTGATACTCCTGCAGAGGAAGCAAGACTTTTTGTTTTAGCATTTTTAGTCAAGAACCAGATAGCAAATGTTGCAGCACCTTGGGCAACGTTCGCCATAGAAGCAACTACAAATATAAAGTCTCCATGTCCAATACCATTAGTCCATGCTGAAAGTAACTGCGTTTCAATTGCAGGAAATGATTGATGAAGACCGGTCATAACGATTAACGAGTAAGTTCCACCAAAAATACCCATTCCAATAAATCCGGTTGCATTATATAGCCAAACGATCGCATCTGTAATCCCGTTAGAAAGCAATAACATGACAGGGCCGATGACTGTGAAGGTTAGAAAGCCGGTAATGATTACAGATAATAAGGGGGTAAATGTAAAGTCAACGGATGATGGAAGTTTTTTGTGAAAAAACTTTTCCAGTATTGATAATAGCCAAACAGCTGCTAACACAGGAATGACTTGATAAGCATAGTTAGTTTGTGAGACATGATAACCAAAAATATTCCAATATTCCATAGAACCACCAAGTTGTGGTGTTGTCATAATCATTCCAATTGCAGCACCAAGGAACTGGTTGGCTCCAAAACGTTTAGCAGCGGAAATACCAACTAGAATAGGCAAAAACATAAATGGTGCAGCGGACATCAGTTGGATCATTGAGGAAATACCTTCAATCGCAGGATACATTTCTTCAATTGATTTTGGTCCAAAAAGTCCAGCAGCTGTTAAAAAGTTTTGTAATGCCATTAATAAACCACCTGCAACAAGGGCAGGTATAATTGGAACAAAAATATCTGATAATAATTTAATTAATGCCATAATGGGGTTGAATTTTTTATCTTTACTAGCAATTTGTTTTAAATCATCTGTTGAAATTTCTGAAAGTCCAGTTTTTTTGATAAGTTCGTCATAAACGAAATTAACATCACCTGCACCTATAATCACTTGATATTGTCCATCAATTTTAAATGTGCCTTTCACATCTGGATTTTCGTCTAAAGCTTTTTGATTCACTTTCGTGTCATCTTTTAGTACGAGACGAAGACGTGTAGCGCAGTGTGCAGTTGCAATAAGGTTATCTTTTCCGACCGCTTGTATTACGTCGGAAGCTACTTTACTGTAATTCATTCGAATCACTCCTTTTTTATTTTTACGTGAAAACGGTTCACTGAAATGCAAATTTATTTTAGCATATCTTAAAAATATGTCAAACGTTTGTCATATAATTTATTTTTTTAAATGAAATGATTGATTTTTCAACGGAAAACGTTTACCATACTAGTTGTAAAAAGATAAATTGAAGGAGTAAAATATGAACTTACCTCGAGAAATACGATATCGTGCTTATTCTGATTGGACTAAAGATGAGATGGATAAAATTAAGGATAATGTAAAACGATCACCTTGGCGTGCTAGCTATCATATCGAACCTAAAACAGGATTGTTAAACGATCCTAATGGTTTTTCTTTTTTTAACGGAAAATATACGCTTTTTTATCAAAATTGGCCATTTGGAGCTGCTCATGGTTTGAAAGAATGGGTACACACTGAATCAGATGACTTAGTTCATTTTCATGTAACAGGAGCAGAACTTCTTCCAGACACAAAACGAGATAGCCACGGCGCTTATTCCGGTTCTGCATATGAAATAGAGGGGAATCTATTCTTACTCTATACAGGAAACGTTCGAAATGAAAATTGGGAACGTGATACACTTCAAATCGGAGCATGGATGGATAAAGACTACAACATTACGAAAGGTGAGAATGTTCTTATTCATCCACCTGCTGATGTAACTGATCATTTTCGTGATCCACAAATGTTTAATTATGAAGGACAATTGTATGCGATTGTTGGAGCACAAAATTTAGAAAAATCAGGCTTTATCAAACTTTACAAAGCGACTGACAATAACGTGGAAACATGGGAAGAAGTTGGCAACCTTGATTTTGGCGGCACTGGTTCAGAATACATGATTGAGTGTCCAAATCTGGTATTTGTAGACAAAAAACCTGTTCTCATTTATTGTCCTCAAGGGTTGGATAAATCTGAGCTTAATTATGGAAATATCTACCCAAATACTTTTAAGATCTGTCAATCGCTTGACATAGAAAAAGTAAAACTTGTGGGCACTTCAGAAATTCAAAATCTTGATTATGGATTTGAAGCGTATGCGACTCAAGGATTCAATACTCCTGATGGTCGTGCTCTGATTGTCAGTTGGATTGGACTACCTGATATCGATTATCCAACTGATAAGTATGATTATCAGGGAGCAATGAGTCTTGTAAAAGAACTTTCAATAAAAGATGGTAAACTTTACCAATATCCAGTAGAAGCTATTACATCATTACGTGCTAGTTCTGAACAATTTACAGCAAAAGCAGAAACAAATAATACTTATGAGCTTGAACTAACGTTTCCTCCAAATCAGAAATCGGAGTTACTTCTTTTCTCTGATAGTAAAGGAAATGGACTTAGCTTGATTGTAGATACCAAAGAAGGAAAAATTATTTTAGATCGCAGTAAAGCAGGCATTCAATATGCCACTGACTTTGGTACGATTCGTGAATGCTCAATTGATACTAAAGAAACAATTGCTAACATTTTTGTAGACAATTCAATCATTGAGATTTTTATTAATAAAGGAGAAAAAGTATTTACTAGTCGCGTATTCCCTGAGAAACACCAAAATGGTATTCAACTTAAATCAGGTGAACCGACTGGAAAATACTTTGAATTAAAATATTAATATGGTAGCAAAATTATCTGATGTCGCTGAACTAGCTGGAGTTAGCCCAACTACCGTTTCACGTGTCATTAACAATAAGGGATATCTATCGGAAAAAACAAAACAAAAAGTTCATGAAGCTATGAAAACTCTTGGTTACAAACCTAATAATCTAGCACGTGGACTTCAAGGAAAGTCACCCCAACTTATTGGGCTTATTTTTCCTAATATCAGTAATATCTTTTACTCTGAACTGATTGAGTATCTGGAAATCGAATTATTCAAACATGGCTATAAAACAATTATTTGCAATAGTCAGAACGATCCTGCTAAAGAGCGGGAATATATTGAAATGCTTGAAGCGAATCAAGTTGATGGGATTATCTCATCTAGTCATAATCTTGGAATTGCTGATTATGAGCGTGTGGGAGCACCTATTGTCGCTTTTGATAGAAACTTAGCTCCCAATGTTTCCATTGTTTCTTCAGACAACTTTGAAGGTGGAAAACTGGCTGCTAAAACGTTACAAAAAAATGGTTGTCAAAATAGTATTATGATTACAGGAAATGACAATACGGATTCTCCAACAGGGTTACGTGCGCTTGGTTTTTCTTTTCAAAATCCAAATGGCAAAGTTTTCAAAATTCCTAATAATCTCTCTACGATTCGTCGAGAAATGGAAATCAAGTCGACGATCCTAAGTCACAAACCAGATGGTATTTTTGTTTCTGATGATCTAACAGCCATTCTTACTATGAAAATTGCTCATCAGCTTAAACTTAATATCCCAGAAGATCTAAAAATTATTGGCTATGATGGAACATCTTTTGTTGAGAAATTTTTCCCACAATTGACCACAATCAGACAACCAATTGATGAAATCGCAAGTCTGATTGTTGATGTTCTTCTGAAAAAAATGAAGAATGAAAAGACAAGCAAGGATTACATTTTGCCAATCTCGTTACTTCCCGGAGGGAGCATTTAACGTCAAATTCTTTTCTTGATGTTTATCACATTCGTTCAAAAAAATTTGGAGCTGATCGCTTCTTTCACGACCTTATCCACATGGTTCAAGAAGTTGCTTTAACAAAAAATTGCTGAAGAATACCAAAAATAGGAGGAACTATTTTTGGATTCTTCGGCTTATTTCTCATAGCTAGATATGGCATAAACTTTCCGGTTGTAGATTAATGAAATATGCATGTCCAGTTTTACAGGCTATTTAAAAGAAAAAGGACGTTAATAATTTCTGGTAAACATGAAAATATTAATTTGAGTTTGAAAATCAACATTTTTGGGCATCAGGCTATATTGTAGGCACAGTGGGACTAATGAAGTGACCATAAGAAAATACAGGCTAGAATAAGGAATTAGGATATTGCGCTAGATAAACTGAGAGTTTGAGAATATGAAGATCGTTGAAAGAATGAGAGTGAAGAAAAGAGCTTTCACATATCATGAAACAATAAAAAGAGTAGAAAATGAAAACGAGAGAAACAATTTATGCTATAATCAAATGTCACTGATCGATTTTAAGTTCAGTAGTGTGTGAATATTTAGGCTAACGCTCATCTAGCGGTTCTGAATATGGTTTTTAGGGTTATTGAAACAATGAAGTTCCTTAACCAAAGAAACAAGAATAAAAGGTGGTTTCCTAGGGTTCAATATTCACTTTGATGTTTTATGAAAAAAAGTTGTCCAATGAATAAATACTTGCGTAATTTTAGCGAACAATGCTTGAAAGTTCGCAAAGCTTTCGTTACACTAAGTAAGATTGGAAACTTGTGAGGAGGAAAAAATATGGCAAATCCAACAATTGCAATCGTTGGCCGCCCGAACGTCGGTAAGTCTACGATTTTTAACCGCATCGCTGGCGAGCGTATCTCGATTGTCGAAGATACTCCAGGAGTAACTCGCGATCGTATTTATGCTAAAGGCGAATGGTTAGGTCGAGAATTCAGTGTGATCGATACAGGTGGGATTGATTTAGGTGACGAACCATTCATGGATCAAATCAAGCATCAAGCAGAAATCGCGATTGAAGAAGCAGATGTCATCATCTGTGTTGTCAGCGGACGTGAAGGAGTCACCGATGCAGATGAAGTAGTAGCAAAAATTTTATACCGCAGTAATAAACCTGTGATTTTAGCAGTTAACAAAGTGGATAATCCCGAAATGCGAAACGATATTTACGAATTTTATTCATTAGGATTGGGTGATCCATATCCAGTGTCAGGGAGTCACGGTTTAGGGATCGGCGACGTATTAGATGAAGCAATTAAACACTTTTCAAATGATGGGGAAGAAGAAGAGGATGATACGATCAAATTTAGTTTGATCGGCCGCCCAAATGTTGGGAAATCTTCATTGATTAATGCGATTCTAGGAGAAGAACGAGTGATCGTTTCGGATATAGAAGGAACGACTAGAGATGCTATCGATACTCACTTTGTATCTGATAACGGTCAGAAATTTTTAATGATCGATACTGCTGGAATGCGTAAACGTGGAAAAGTATATGAAAATACCGAAAAATACAGTGTGATGCGTGCGATGCGTGCTATTGACCGTTCCGACATCGTTTTGATGGTTTTGAATGCTGAAGAAGGAATCCGTGAGCAAGACAAACGGGTAGCTGGATACGCTCATGAAGCAGGACGTGGTGTGATCATCGTGGTAAACAAATGGGATCTTGTCAAAAAAGAAACCAATACGATGCGTGATTTTGAGCAAGAAATTCGTGAAGAATTTCGTTATTTAGATTACGCGCCAATCGTCTTCGTATCAGCAGTCACAAAACAACGTTTAGAACGTTTACCTGAAATGATCGAAGAAGTAAGTATGAATCAAAACTTGCGTGTGCCGTCTGCTGTCTTGAATGATATCATCATGGATGCAGTAGCAATCAACCCGACTCCAACAGATAAAGGGAAGCGGTTGAAGATTTTCTATGCTACGCAAGTGGCTGTAAAACCACCAACCTTCGTCGTTTTTGTTAACGAAGAAGAGTTGATGCATTTTTCTTATGAACGTTTCTTAGAAAATCAAATTCGTAAAGCATTTACTTTCGAAGGAACTTCGATCCGAATCATTCCAAGAAGACGAAAATAGGCATTTTACCACATCGGCAGATTTTTTTCAAAAAAAATAGGTGGTTTTGTTTATTACGTTTTTATGACTAAAAAAAGCACGTGAAAAATGGTAAAAACCTTGCTATTAAGCGGTTTATATGATATCGTGATAACAGAATATTGAACTAGATCAATATTTCTTTTAAACTTCTGGACCACTCAGAATGTTTTTAACTAAACTGATGTTTTACATCATATCTCTTGTGGAGGAGGTGAATCTATCCATGGCAAACAAAGCAGAATTAATCGAAAAAGTTGCTTCAGCTACTGACTTAACTAAAAAAGATGCAACTGCAGCAGTCGATGCTGTATTTTCAACTATTCAAGATGCTTTAGCTAACGGCGAAAAAGTTCAATTAATCGGTTTTGGTAACTTTGAAGTTCGCGAACGTGCTGCACGTAAAGGACGTAATCCACAAACTGGTGAAGAAATCGAAATCCCAGCTAGCAAAGTACCTGCATTCAAACCAGGTAAAGCATTAAAAGACGCTGTTAAATAATACGGCTGAATAAACGCCTGTGGCTCTAGAGCTACAGGCGTTTTTCTTAAGTCGAAATATGAAAAAGGGGCAGAAAAGGGGCAATAATAATCAGAGCCCATCTTTTTCTAAGTCCTCTAAAATGTTAACTCGCATTCTCTATGTAACGTGAGTGTAAATTTGATTTGTGATTTTAGAGTCTTCATGTCCAACTCTATCCATGATTGCTTTTAACGGCTATCCTTTTTCTGTCAACCACGAAACGTGCGTATGGCGAAAAATATGAGATGATAAATTTTATGCGCTAAATCAACACGTTCATCAGCTCTTTTCAAAGCTAGATTGAAAGAATTGTTTTGTACAGGAACCCCGTTCTTCGTTACAAATAGATAGTTGAGATTTTCGAACTTGTCGTTTTCCATAGAATCCCAAGTTACTTCTTCAATTGTCCGTTTAACCAAACAAAGAGTTCTATTTGTTATATCAAGATTTCTGTATGATGCGTTTGTTTTAACAGATCCCTTGATCCCTCTTCGATATTCTTCAGAACGATCAATTGATCCGTTTACGAAAGCTTGACTATTTTCAAAATCAAAATCTTTCGCTTGTATTTCTATTGCTTCTCCGATGTGTGTGCCCGTCAAAAACATAAATTCAGCAAATCGACCTAAACGATACGTTGAAGGTTTTCGATACAATTCTTTTATCAATTTCTCAGCAATAAGCGATGATTTTCTAAAATAGGAGAAGCTATTTCAAAAAATCTTTTCTCATTGTCATCGAAGCTCCCGATGCTTGCAAAACCTCTGATTTACGCTCTTTTCACAACTTTGCTTTAAACAATAATAAAAAAATCTGAGGCAGAATACGGTTCATTCTGTCCCAGATTTTTAATACAAAACTTCTCAGTCATTATTGACGAAAAGCTATTTTTTCAAACTATCTTAATGAATAAGATAGTCGTTATTTTTACAACCTCTTATTTATTCAAAGTTGATTGCTTCGTTCATTGTCTCATTTGTCTATCTGGCTGTTTAGAAAAAATCTTTTGCTCATCGGTTATTGCGTGCGTTTGTTTTTACTGAAAAATTTGCATCGTTTGCTCATATAGTAAGCAATGATGATAACCACTGTTAATATTCGGAGATAAATAGCTGATCTGAATAGTTTACCTGGTTTATATCCTACAATAATTTCATTTGTACCAATCTTTGGAGAAATTCTTAGAGCGCCTATTGAAGTCAGTGAATATTGTGCTTCACTTCTAGATTTTCCATTGATTATGAGGGAACTATTGTGGTAAATGATTACTGGTAAAGTTATTTTATTTGTATCTTTAGCAGTGAAAGTTAGATGTATATTCCCTTGTTTGTCAATTGATCTTTTAAGAGGGATAGAATTGTGTAAAACGTCCTCTTTATAAGCTTTGTAAGGATCTTCCAATTGTCCACCACTAGCGGGTAAATAGTCAGCCATCGGTTTTCTGTGTATTTGTAAAGCAGCAGATAGATCAGCATTGCCTCCAAATAGGTGACGAATATTACTTGCATTACTTTCTAAGGTTTCAGCAGCACTGGTGTCTTTAGAAAGTGGGGCATCACTATTCCAGATAGCTGCTGTATCCGAAATTAAAGCATAGCCACCTGTTAAATTTAACAATGAAAAAGTCAGTAATAGTGGCACACTGATTTTTAAAACCGATTGTTTCTCTAAAGTTACAAAGGTTTTTTGAATGGTAAAACCGAACCCTAGTATTAATAAGATACATGCGAGGCAACCCAGTCTTTGTGGAAATTGCATTTTGCGAACAAATGTAAAATAATTGCCGATATCATTCCAAGGAATGTATTTAGAAGAGACAAGTAAAAAGAATGCTCCGACTAAGTTGATTGTTTTTTCCAACACATTGAGTTTATTAAAGTGGACGATAGTAAACACAAGTTGAAAAATAAATATCATAGAAAGGATTAGTCCAAAGTTTGTCCAGCCAATTGAACCAAACGAAAGTGAAGTACTATTCGATAATAGATCAGTTACTGCGTATGGTGGAATCAAGGTATCATTGGACAAATCCAGAAAAGCAGCAAACGTATTGAAAGAAAGACCGATAGCGATCACCACTGCTAGCAGAGCCTGTTTGATTATTACTAGTTTTTTGTTAGAGTAAAGCAAACCCACAAGGAAAAAGGGAATCAAAGCGGCTACGGCTAGTAAGGTTGAAAACATATGGACAGATAGCAATAATGAAATGGTTCCTCCTAGCACCACAGGTTGGATTGGGCTTTCCCGATTTCTTATCATTCTAACAGCTGGAATAAAAATAAGAGGTAAAAAGGCAGCACCCCAACCAGAAAAATTTTGGGCAAGAGTATAGTAAAAAATGGTAGGTGTACCCATGTATAAAATAGCCATCCCAGTAGCAATTTTTTGCTCTAAATGGCAGTACCGTCCAAGGAAATACATCGATGTACCGGCAGTGAAGTAACACAGAAAAGTAGATACAAGTTGGAATCTGAACCAAGTTTTAAAAATTAAAAGTAACAGTCCATGTAAATAGGCAAAGTCGGTTCCATAAAGGGCATTGATGACTCTTCCCGATTGGCTAAAACCGTAGATGGATTGGAAATAATTAAACGTGCCATTTTTTAATTGCATAGCCGTGTCATAGAAACGGTTCATATGAAATACCCAGTCATTTGAAACAATGAGTGCATGTTTATAAATTTGAGGTGAAACCATAAAAAAAGCACATAGGGAGATAATTAATATTGCTGTAACTGATTTTTTATTTATTTTTGACAAAACTTATCCCTCATTTTTGATGAAATTTAGTTGAATAAAATTGCTTAATCCATTTCTCCGTTTTATAAAATGAAAAGCAAAGTCCTATATAATCTTTTACTTCGTATTACAGTATACCATGCCCGATTTATTACACAAGAATTCTTTAAATAGGTGCTCTTAAATGTAGGTGAATTACGAAGTTTTTCTATATTCTCCCAAGAATTTACCCTATTCTTTTCCGATTTTACTTACTAATGGTAAAATAAAGAAAAGGAGGGGTGCTTATGGAAATCGACTATCAAGGACAAGAAGAACAAACAAAAATCTATTATGGGGAAACGTTGGTCAGCCAACTGAAAACAATAACGATTGATCAGCCTGTTTTATTTTTGACGAACCAACGGTATTACGATTTGTTTGTTGAGAAAATCAACCAACAGTTTCCTAACCCAAGTGAGATTGATTGGTATATCTGTGCCAATACTCAATGTAATCACTTAACAGAACTAAGTAATCTTGTGACATTTGCAAAACGATATCCTGAAAACCAATCCTTACTTATCATTGGGTTTGGGAATGAGGGGATCATGGATTTAGCAGGTTTTTTCCAGAAGCATACCTCACTTGCATCAACATTATGGCTAATACCGGTATCGATTCGTTCAATGGCCCGGGCATTAACTCCTCAACGAAATATTTTACAATTGCCAAATCAAGTCGTCTTGCGAACGACCAACCTTCCAGAACGAATTGTTTACGATCAAACAATCAGTGAAAAACAAGGAGAAGGGAAACAAATAGATTTTTTGACTTTGATAACATGTGGTTTAGTTTGTGATTATCATTTTTTACAAAATCTCTATAAAAACTATCCGCAACCAAGGCAGTTATCTCAGCGGGCTTTTACGGGGATGCTGGAAGAAATGATTAGTTTTTACCAAGTAGATGCGGAAAATCTCTCAAATTATGGTAAACTATTTGAACAAGCTTTTTACCTAACAGAAAATGGTCATTTGTTATCAGCTAGTATGAAAAAACTATTAGGAATGCTTTTTCATCTTACTTGGAATGTAGGACTAGCGGATATGTCCTTTCAATTGAAAAATTTTTTTATCTGGTTGAAACATCTGGGTTATCCTATCGATTGGCCAGAACAATTATCAAAAATTGATTATTTAGAAAATGTCTTGCTTCTAGCGGAAAAAAGCAAAAAAATTCTTGTTTTGAAAAAAATTGGTATAATAGAGAAATATCAATCGCCAAAGGAACAAGAATTAATACAAACAATGAAATCTTATGACGAGATTATTAGTGAGATTAGAGGGATTTAAATGAATACAAATAGTGAAAAAATGTTACAAGCATTGTCAGAGGAAGATTTGGCGCAAGCTCAGTTATATCTGACACAAGCTTTGAAAGAAGATCCGGCCGATGTTTTGGCTGAATTAGGGGAAGAACTCTTAGCGATTGGTTTTTTAGAAGAAGCAAAGCAAATTTTTGGACAGTTAGTGAAACAGTACCCCGAAAATGATGAGTTGTTCATTCCATTGGCGGAAATTGCGATTGAAGATAATGAAATCGATCAAGCATTTGAATATCTGGAAAACATTTCAAAAGAAAGTGACTACTATCCTCAAGCTTTATTAGCAATTGCTGATTTATATCAAGTGATCGGTATTCCTGAAGTCAGTGAAGCGAAATTGAAGGAAGCAGCTGCGTTGTTGCCTGATGAACCATTGATCCAATTTGCATTAGCTGAACTTTACTTTTCAGTCGATCGTTTTGCTGAAGCTGCAACGATCTATCAACTATTATTATCAAGTAATATTGATGAGATTTCTGGCATCTCTATGCAGGAACGTTTAGGACAATCTCTAAGCATGCAAGGAGAGTTTGAAGCAGCAATCGAACCATTGGAACAAGCATTGCAGGAAGAACGGACAGATGATCGCTTATTCCAGTTAGCTTTCACCAATCTGCAGCTAAAAGAAAATGAAAAAACGATCAATTATTTACAAGAATTGAGAGAAGTAAATCCCCAATATCAATCTCTTTATCTTTATTTAGGTCAAGCATTGCAAGAAGAAGAATTGATTGAAGAAGCGCAGAAAGTTCTTGAAGATGGGATCAAAGAAAATCCTTATCAAGTAGAACTCTATCACTTAGCTTCTGAAAATGCGTATCGCCTACATGACAAAGAAAAAGCAGAAAAACTATTATTAAATGCGTTGGAATTAGGCGAAAAACAAGACGAAACATTATTAACATTAAGTAATTTGTATTTAGATGAAGAACGTTACGAAGATGTAATCAAGAGTATCGAGCAAATGGAAGAAACTGCAAATCCATATGCGGAATGGAATTTAGCCCATGCCTATAATGAATTAGAGGACTTCACGCTAGCAGCTGTTCATTATGAACAAGCGTATCACGAATTGGAGCATGAACCTGATTTTCTAAAAGAATACGCCTTATTCTTACGAGAAGAAGGACAATTGACAAAAACAAAAGATCTACTTACTCATTATTTAGAATTGGAACCTGGAGATTTGGAGGCATTGTCAGTATTAGACGACCTAGCAGAGAGGTGAGTAAAATGCTAATAGATGTAAAGGAAAAAAAGAATTTCTTAACTTGGATGGTCAATCATGTTTCATTTAGTCGCAGAGAGGTTTTTTGGATTTTGAATTACTTGGCTAATCATGAAGCAATCTTAAGTAATGTTCATTTTGTTGAAGGAGCGAATCAAGCAAATCGGGGATTACAAATCAGTGACCTTTCTTTCGATGGAGAACCAATGAAATTATTTCTCGAGGGGAAAGAGTTTACCGATACTGATCAAATTTTTCATGAAATTCGATTAAATTGGAAAAGACCGCTATATGTAGAATGCCTTTTTGAAAATGCTTGGCAGACGAAAGAGTATTTAATGGTTTTAGAAGAGAACCCCTTTGCATCTTGGAACGACTCTATTAGTGAAGAAGATCTTGAACTAGTCGAGCAATATCTCAAAGAGAAAGAACAAGCAGCCCATCTCAAAATGCTTTACTTACAGATTGATCAAGCGCTTGAAAAAGGGGATAAAGATGCTTTCCTGGAATTGTCCGATGAAGTTAATCGTGAAATATTAAGCAAGAACCAAGTAAAAGGCGAACATGCAGGAAAGAATCCTAACTAAGGATACTTTTATCTAAACGTTTATTCGTTTTTAAAGATACTAAAAGAGACTGAGGAAAGTTGATATGCTCCCCCTATATAGGACACTGAAATATAAAAGTCCTGTATAGGGGGATTTTGTATGCCAAAAAGAAAGATGAAACTCACTCCAGAAAAACGAGTAGGACTAGGAGAGAGCTATATTCGCTTAAATAACTTAGACTGTGGTTTAAGATAAGTGAATCCTTCTCCTTCGACCTCATGGACATTGATGATCGATAGAAAGGCTTTTTCATCGATTTCATGGACGATTCGTTTCACTTCATTCAATTCACTCGAACTAACCACCATATAGATAATTTTTTTAGAATGACCAGAAAATCCACCTTCACCACTTAAAAAAGTGACGCCGCGTTCTAATCCAGTCATCAATAGTGGGGCAATTTCTTCATTTTTGTTTGAGACGACTAAAATCCCTTTAGCTGAGTAACCGCCATCTAAGATTGAATCAATGACACGGCTGAAAACATAAGAAACAATTAACGTATACATCATGCGTTTCAAGTCAATGTAAGTCAATGAAGCCAACAAAACGATAACATCTAATACCAGTAAAGATCGACCCATTGAGATCCCATAATTCTTTTCTAATATACGAGCAATGATATCACTTCCACCGGTAGTTCCACCCATCCGATAGACCAGACCACTTCCAGTTCCGGCAATTAAGCCAGCCAATAATGAAACGATCAGTAAGTCATGTTGAAGATTGATTTGTAAAGGAACACGTTGCCAAATCCATAAAAATGCAGACAACGAAACTGTTCCTAAGACGGTATAAGCGAGTGAACGTTTTCCTAAAATTTTTCCCCCAATCAAAATCAAAGGTATATTGATCAAAAGTGTAGAGTAGGCAGGATCAATCCCAAAAAGTGCGCGTAAGATCAAAGTGATCCCTGAAACGCCACCTTCTGCTAAATGATTCGCAATATTTAAATAAACGAGTCCAAACGCATAAATACTTGTACCAACCATAATCATTACGACTTCTTTAACTGTTTTCATTGAGATCATCAAACCACTCCTTCGATAAACCGACTAATATTTTCGCAATATTTCATTCTTTTTACATCACAATACTCAATGTAGCACGTAATCTTTATTTTCTCAATCGCTCTTGCCTAGGATTTGGACGTAGTTTTTGGTAAGATAAATAGGAAAGGTGGAGAAGAAATGACAAAAGAACGTTCTTTAAGAAGTATGCAACAGGAAGTAGATGACTATATCCAACAGTTTAAAATAGGCTATTTTTCTCCATTAGCTCAAATGGCACGCTTAACAGAAGAAGTCGGGGAGCTGGCTCGAGAAGTCAATCATACATACGGTGAAAAAGCGAAGAAAGAAACGGAGCCCAACAATTCTGTAGCAGAAGAATTAGGTGATGTTTTATTTGTCACTATGATCATGGCAAATTCCCTGGAAATCGATTTAACGGATGTATTTGAAAAAAATATGGAAAAATTTAATCGCAGAGATCACAATCGCTTTGAAAGAAAAGAAGCAAATAAGGATGATAAAAAAGCGTAAGCCATCAAGTTGGAAGAGGGAAAACAATGAAACTAAAACAATTACCAAGAGAATACCAAAAAGCGATTCCTGTCTTGAATAAATTGGAGCAAGCGGGTTTTGAAGCTTATTTTGTCGGAGGAAGCGTTAGAGATATCTTGTTGGATCAACCCATCCATGATGTAGATATCGCAACAAGTGCATTCCCAGAAGAAATCAAACAACTTTTTCCGAAAACCATTGATATCGGCATTGAACATGGCACCGTTTTGGTCTTGGCTGAAGAGGAACAATATGAAATCACGACCTTTCGGACAGAATCGACCTATCAAGATTATCGTCGTCCAGATCATGTCGAATTTGTCCGTTCACTTGAAGAGGATCTAAAAAGACGTGATTTTACGATCAATGCATTTGCATTAAAAGAAGATGGTCAAATCATTGATTTATTTGACGGGTTAGCTGATTTAGAAAACCAGATCCTTCGAGCAGTAGGCGATCCACAGGAACGGTTTCATGAAGATGCTTTGCGTATGATGCGTGGGATTCGATTTGTTAGTCAAATTGGGTTTACGCTCGAGCAAGAAACGGCTGCGGCCATTCAGGCCAACCATTCATTATTAGGAAAAATTTCTGTCGAACGGATTAATGTGGAATTCATCAAAATGTTATTAGGGAAAGAGCGTTCTACAGGATTGAGAACATTCGTTGAGACGCAATGTTATATTTATTGTCCAGGTTTAAGAGACTATGGTGAAGCCTTGTTACGTTTTGCCGATTTACCAGATGAACCATTGCAAACTGAAAGTCAGGCGTGGGCATTGTTGATCGATCAGTTAGGACTTCAAGAAAGTGAGATCCGTCCTTTCTTAAAGGAATGGAAATGTTCCAACCAAATGATTCGAGAAGTTCAAATGATCGTTCATGGATTGATTCAACGTAAAAGACAGATGTTGGAACCAATGGTACTCTATTGTTTGGGAAAAGAGAACGCTTTGAAGACAGAAGAACTCATGATTTATTTTGGTGAAACACCTCAACTAGAACAAGTAGCAAAGTGCTATGATCAATTACCGATTACATCCATGCGAGAGTTAGCAATTGATGGGAAGAAACTTCTTAGTGTGAGTGACAAGAAACCAGGGAAATGGGTCAGTGATGCACTTCAAGCTGCAGAAAGAGCAGTGGTAGAGGGAAATTTAGCAAATGAAGCAAGTGCCCTTGTTGATTATCTCCAGCAAAATAACCATTTATAGATTTCGATGAATGTCGAAGTCGCGCTTTAATAGAGATTCTGAAAGAAGCAATCAGCTCTGAGTAATAAGTGAGGAATTTAAAAACTTCTCCTATTTAGAAAATCCTCGCTTATTGCTGGGGAGTTGCTTCCGGATTTTTTTGTCAATAGTGGAACGCTTCTAAAGTTTCACATCTTTGAAAAAACTTTAGATGTGACCTTCACGTGGGATGTGTGCTAAACTAAAAGGGAACCAGAATAAATGACGTCAAAAGGGGATTTTTTTATGAGTAAAGAAATGACAGCGCTAAAATTTTATTTCCGAAACGGCGAAACGTGGACGATCAATCGTCGCCATATTGGTGATTTGTGGATCAAACAAATAACAACGAGTTTTGGACGAATCAATGGTAGTGAATTTATGGAAATCCATCCTTGTGCTGGATTTAAGATCGAAATTTTTCACGAAGGTGATTCCGTAGCAACTCACGACATCAACTTAGGTGGATTAGAGATGGGCATGTTCAACCGTGCATTAAAATATGAAGATATTGAACGGATGGAGATTCTTTATCGCAATGGTACACCTGACCTAGTTTATTTCCCTTATCTTGATAAAGGAACAGAAGGATTGGATAATCAATACCAATCAACTAAAATCAGTGAAAAAACAGGTAATTTATACATCGTGATCAATCCGGATCAACGTGTTGAAGATATCTATGGCGAGTTTTTTGAATAAAACCAAAGTTTAATGGATAGCTGAGAAAGGAGCGGAAATGGTTTCCCAGCTCCTTTTTTGGTGTGTTTTCCGCACTTGATATTTTCTTCCATTTGGAATAGAATGAGTTTCTGAAATTCAAGCAAACTTATTCTTCGAATCCAGCTGAACTTGTCTAATGAAGGAGAATCCTTTTCCTTTTAACGTTCAGTGTTTCATGAAGATCAAGTTTGCATTTAGGAGATCTTAAAAATGAGGAAGAGCTTTGAAGAACAAAAGAAACTGTTGCATGATCGTTATGGTGCGTTTTCAATGGAAGATCGTCGGCAAATCCTTTGTAAGCTGCGGAAGAAAAATATCATCATGTACCGTCAGCTTGAGCGATTGAAACATGATTTGCTACGTTTAGAATCAAAGCGAGTACAGTGTGAATTAGAAGGAAACAATGTACAAGCAGAAGTGGTAGAAAACAAAATATTGAAGAAAAAAGAACAATTTCTAAAGGTACTCGCTCAAAATAAAAAATAAAGGGGACGGACCATGGAATTTGCTGAGTTAGTGATCGTATTTGCTGTAACGATCACCTTATCTAATATAGCTAGCCGCATTTTACCTATGATCCCAGCTCCACTGATCCAAATATTTCTTGGTATCATCTTAGGCTTAACAGAATGGGGCCAATCGATCAACTTTGAACCAGAACTCTTTCTAGTGATGATCATTGCGCCGTTGCTTTTTCGTGAAGGAGAAAAAGCCGATGTATCCTCGATCCTGAAAAACTTTGATACGATTTTATTTCTGGCTTTTGGAGGGGTAATCCTGACATTAGTCGGGGTTGGTTTCACGCTGTCGTTTTTATTACCCAGCGTGCCATTAGCTGCTTGTTTTGCTTTTGGAGCGGCTCTTGGACCAACCGATGCTGTCGCTGTCAGCTCGCTCTCTGGACGGGTGAATATCCCAAATAAAGCGATGCATATTTTAGAAGGCGAAGGATTATTGAATGATGCTTCAGGTGTTACCGTCTTTCAATTTGCATTAGCTGCATTGATCACGGGCTCTTTTTCTGCAGTCAACGCAGGATTTACACTTGTGTTTTCTAGTATAGGAGGAGCCGTCGTTGGCTTTTTACTTGTCTGGGTCAAACGAAAAGTAATTAATCTGATTGAGAAGGCTTCTGCCAGAGATGTGACAGGTTACTTGTTAATTGAATTGCTATTACCGTTTTTAGCGTATGTTTTAGCAGAAGTATTTGATGTTTCAGGGATTATTGCCGCAGTAGTAGCTGGGGTATTGCAAGCTTCGGGATTTAGAAAAATCTCGGTGTTTGATGCGGAGTTATCAAGTTTGTCCGATAGTACATGGACAACAATCACATTTACGCTGAATGCGTTAGTTTTTATCTTTTTAGGAATCGAATTAACCCAAGTATTTTCTCCAGTTTGGGGAGATGGGCTTTATTCAAATTGGTTGCTGTTAATCACGATTTTGTTGATCTCAATGATCTTATTTATGATTCGCTTTGTTTCGATCAGTCTTTTTTATTTATTTAAATATAAAGGAAAAGAATTCAAGGAACAATTGAATGAGATTTTGATTTTAACTTTTGGTGGTGTGAAAGGAACGGTTAGTTTAGCAACGATTTTCATCTTACCTTTTACGATTAACCAAATGATTTTTTATCAGCGCTCTTTATTATTATTTTTGACGGCAGGAGTTATTTTGGTAACGCTGATCGTAGGCATCGTGGTTTTACCCCTGTTGACAGAAACGGAAGAGGTAGTGAAAACAGATTTGAATGCTTTAATGATCCTAGAAGAAGTCATTGAAGTATTGAAATCTGAAATCAAAACGTTAGATAAAGATTCAAAAGAATATTTAGCAACTGAAGCAGTGATCGAAAACTATCAAGAGCGTATCCGTGATCTTTATTTAAAAGATCTTTCTGATGATGAAAAGCAAGAAGTACAAGAAATTCAAGCATTGATTTTATCCATCGAACGTGATGGGTTAGATAAAAGTTATCGTTCTGATAAGCTTTCCTCAAATGGCTATCGTTTTTATTCACGATTTCTTGCTAATTTTGAACACTCTATTACTAGTCAGGTACTGTCGTTTGTCGGCTTCTGGTTTATTTTTGTTCGACGGTTGATTCGGATCATCTTACATCCCAAAATGTTCTGGCAACGACAAAAATCAGATCGAAAGACACTGATTTCTGAAAAAGATATTCAAGAAATTCGGGAAACCTATCAAAAAAACACACAATTGATCATTGAGAGTTTAGAAAACCTAACCGATGTTTATGATGAAACAATGGTCAACTTTTTCATCCAACAACGAAAAATGGAAGGCATCAAAATGGCTTCAGGAAATTTGATCTCCTCTTGGATGATCCAACAAGACAGTCTTTATTCTAAAAAAATGTTACGTGGCTATTACTTAGAGCGCAAAATCGTTGATGAGTATGAAGAAGCTGAGAAAATCACAACTTTTTCTGCTAATAGTTATCGGAAAAATATTAATTTACTGGAATCTTATACTATGAATAAGCCAGTTGATGATTTTTCATTTAAATTCGCATTGCGGGCAAGAAAACGTTCGCTTCCGGCTAAAAAAGTTGAGTAAGTGCTCAGCGTGATCAAATCTGGGTCAGAATGAACCTCATTCTGTCTCAGATTTTTTGTTATTTCACGTTGATTCATTGATGGTATGAATGATAACCCATGGTATAGTTTACTCTTGCAGCAAAAAGGCATACCAGTAAGTTTGTCCTTAGGTAGAGTCCAAACCCCAACAACATCTATGATTTACCAATTGCAAGAAAAGATCAGGAAAGTCAAGAAAAACCTTACTTTGAAGGAAAAGCCCAGATAATCGCTTAAAACGGAGAGTTTTGTGCCAAGCTTGATCCGAATGAAACTCAAATCACATAAGAAGCATTTGAAGCGTATTTAAAAGAAAATGGCTTTCAATTAGCAAAACAGCTTTAGTGATAGTAGAAGAGACTGAGACAAGTTTTGTCCCAATCTCACAAATGACAATAGATTCTTCAATTTAATTAGCTAACTAGTTTTAGCCCAATCACAGAAAATAAAATAATAATCATGGAAGCAAATTGCAGCCAGTTCATTTTTTCTTTAAATAAAAATACTCCAAGGATCATTGAACCAATGGAACCAAAAGCTACCCAAATACTATAGCTAAGCCCAGCTTCTAATGTATTCATTGAATGCGATAAAAGGAGTAAACTAGAGGCTGCAGAAATAATAGTTATAATACTCCAATTTATTTTTTTAAATCCGTGTGAATTTTTAAGAGAAAAGACCATTATGATCTCTGCTATTCCTGCTAGTATAAGATAAAGTATATCCACAGATTATTCCTCCTTTGTTGTGATTTTTAGACCCAAAATTCCTATAACTAATAATGCAGAAAACAATATTTTTTGCACAGATACACTTTCATTTAGAAATAAAATACCAAAAATGATTGTTCCAACTGCACCTATTCCAGTAAACACTGTATATGCTGCTCCAGTAGGTAAGCTTTCCATACCTTTAGCAAATAAATAAAAGCTAATAACAACGAGCAAAATCGTCAAAATGGAATAGAAAAAATGATGGAAATTCTCTGATTTTTTTAAACAAAGTACCCAAAAAATTTCTAAAAAACCTCCGAAGATAACGTAAAACCAGTTCTTCTCCATTTCGTACCTCCTTAAGAAAAATTAGATATCAGAAAACAAAAAAGGGATTGGATAAGAGTAATCTTATCCAATCCCTTAGGATCCTCCGATATTCGAAAAAAATTGTAATATATTTTTCTATTAATGTAAAGAAGATATTTCTTCTAGTCTCAAAAAATCAAGTAAAGTATACTATGTTGGACTTCCACATTATAAAATCAATAGGATAAATGACAGTTATTTTTCAAGATTTTCTTCACCTTTCTAATCGTTATAAACTAATAAAAGCATCGTTCATAACGTCTATTCTTAATTTAATGACATAATTCATTGATTGTCCATCAGACTATCACTATAAAAAATAAATTCAAAAATCATCAAAAAAAGTAAAATAGAAAAATTTTTTTAGTTAATATTAAAACTTAGATAATCATTCAAGGAGTTGTTAGACATTGAAATTAGTTGACTTAAGTATCACTCTAGAAAATGATTTGCCCAGTGATCCAGAGGAAATGATACCTAAAATTTCATATATTGATCATGAACAAAGCGTCAACGATATGCTTCGTTTCTTTGGAACAGCAAAAAAAGAACACTTGCCTGCTGGTTTAGCATGGGCGATCGAAAAAATTCACTTGACTACGCATTCAGGTACTCATTTAGATGCTCCTTATCACTACCATCCAACAATGGATAAAGGTAAGCCAGCTTGGACAATTGAGCAAATTCCTCTTGATTGGTGTTACGGTAATGGTGTTGTATTTGATTTTTCAAACAAACCAGACGGATATCGATTAGAAATCGAGGATTTTAAAGAAGCTTTAGATGCGATGGACTATCGATTAAAAGAAAAGGACATTGTTTTAATTCGGACTGGAGCGGATCAATATTGGGGAACATCAAATTACTTAATCAGTGGGTGCGGTGTAGGAAGAGAAGCAACTTTATGGCTACTCGAACAAGGAATAAAAGTGGTAGGTACCGATGCTTGGTCATGGGACAGACCTTTACCATTCATTGCAAAAGAATTTGATAAGACCGGAGACCCTTCACTTATTTGGGAAGGGCATTTTGCAGGAATCGAGAAATCTTATTGTCAGCTTGAAAAATTAACCAGTCTTGATCAATTACCTTCCACGGGGTTTAAAATCAGTTGTTATCCGATAAAAATTAAAAATGCTAGTGCTGGTTGGGTTAGAGCAGTAGCTATAATCGAATAATTAACATCTTTCTAATTATTTTTTATAATAGGAACGTTATAGATAGTCAAAACATAAAATTTTTTTTATTTTATAGATACAAAAAAAGCACACTCCTTTGATTTTTGTTTAGGCACTTTAATCATACAAGGTTGTGTGCTTTTTGTGTACCTTAAAAAAATGAGGCAATAATCAGATTTTTTCTAACTATTATCCCACTCTAATGAAAAAATCAACACTATCTTATTTTCTCCCTTTATTTTGTCTAAGATGACAATAGAAAAATATCCGTAATTAAATTATTTTATGATACAATAACCAAGATGAGGAGGGAATGGATTGAAAGAATTAAAAGTAACTGACCTCAATAAAACGTATGGTGAAAAAGAACTATTTAACCAGATTTCTTTTTTGATCCACGAAAAAGACCGAATCGGTTTGATTGGAACTAATGGAACTGGAAAAACAAGTTTATTAAATATTTTAGCAGGTATCGACAGTGGGGATGGAGATCGACCAACAGTTTTTTATCCGAATGATTATCGAATTGGATATTTGTCACAGACAACCGAATTTTCTGATGAATTGACTGTACTTCAAGCGGTTTTTCAAGGAAATAGTCCATTAATCCGTACCGTGAGAGAATATGAGGAAGCTTTGCTTGTATTAGCTGAGAATGGCGAGGACGAGAGCGTTCAGAGACGTTATGCCAAGGCAGAAGAACAAATGAACAAAGAAGATGCTTGGACCACAGATACAAATGCTAAGATTATCTTACAAAAATTAGGCATCAGTGAATTAGATAAAAAGATTGGCGCACTATCAGGTGGACAAAAAAAACGTGTAAGTTTAGCACAAGTCCTAATCGATGAGCCTGATTTATTATTATTAGATGAACCCACGAACCACTTGGATTATGAAGCGATTGAATGGTTAGAAAATTACTTAAAACAGTATCGTGGATCGTTATTAATGGTCACCCATGATCGTTATTTCTTGGATCGAGTGACGAATCGCATTTTTGAACTATCATTTGGACAACTACACGAGTATCGAGGGAATTATGAAGCTTATATTTTAGAAAAAGCTGAAAGAGATCGTGTGGAAGTGGAACAAGAAGAAAAACGAAAGCGCCTGTACAAACAAGAATTAGCCTGGATGAGAGCTGGAGTTCAAGCACGCGGAACGAAGCAACAAGCACGCATCAATCGTTTTGAGGATCTTAAAGAAAACTTGTATCAAGTCAATCATGAAGCAGACCTCGAATTGAATATCGCAACGAAACGTTTAGGAAAAAAAGTATTAGAGATCAAAGATGGAACATATGCTATTGAAGGGAAATTGCTGATCAACCATTTAGATTTGTTGATTCAATCACGAGAACGTTTAGGGATCACTGGGAAAAATGGTGCCGGTAAATCAACCTTACTGAATATTTTAGCGGGACGTATTCCTTTAGATAATGGTACGTTTACGGTTGGTGAGACTGTTCGTATCGCCTACTATACACAAGAAAATGAAGAGATGAATCCCGAAAAACGCATGATTGCTTATTTGCAAGAAGCAGCTGAAGAAGCTCAAACGGCAGAAGGTATGCAAATTGGTGTGGCTGAATTATTGGAAAGATTTTTATTTCCTCGATTTATGCATGGTACATTGATCAAAAAATTATCTGGTGGCGAAAAACGTCGACTATATCTATTGAAATTGCTGATCCAACAACCTAATGTTTTACTCTTGGATGAACCAACGAATGATTTAGATATCGCCACACTGACCATTTTAGAAGATTATTTCAAGAGTTTCCCAGGTGCCGTGATTACTGTATCACATGACCGTTATTTCTTAGACAAAGTAGCAGAAAAATTATTAGTTTTTCAAGGAAATGCTAAGCAAAAATTATATTATGGGGATATGTCGAGTTATTTATTGACACAAAAAGATGTAGCGCCTTTAGGTAAAGAAAAAATGAATGAACCAACGAAGCCGGCTGCTGACGGTAAAAAGGAAACAAAAAAGAAACTTTCTTATTTGGAGCAAAAAGAATGGGAAACGATCGAAGATGAAATTGCTGAATTAGAAGAACAGATTTCAGAGCTACAAGAAGAAATGAATCATCAAGGAGATAACTTTACTCGTTTACAAGAATTACAAGCAAACGTTTCACAAGCAGAAAGCAAATTAGATGAGAAAATGGCTCGTTGGGAATACTTAAGCGAATGGGTAGAAGACTAGGAGGAATAAAATGGAGCAAGCATATCTTGATTTAGGCAGGAAACTACTAGAAGAAGGACATGAAAAAGGCGACCGAACAGGCACCGGTACACGCAGCATTTTTGGCTATCAAATGCGGTTCGACCTACAAAAAGGATTTCCATTATTAACAACGAAACGGGTTCCTTTTGGGTTGATTAAGAGTGAATTGTTATGGTTTTTAAAAGGGGATACGAATATCCGTTATCTTTTACAAAATAACAATCATATCTGGGATGAATGGGCATTTGAACGATATATCAAAAGTGATGAATACCATGGGCCAGATATGACTGATTTTGGCCATCGAAGCATCTCTGATCCTGAGTTTAATAAACAATATCAAGAACAAAGTCAGCTATTTTGTGAAAGAATTTTAACTGATGACGCATTTGCTGAAAAATATGGCGATTTAGGTCACATCTATGGGTACCAGTGGCGCCATTGGGAAACGAAAGATGGTGGGTTTATCGATCAAATCAAGGAAGTGGTCGAAGCAATCAAAAAAACACCTGATTCAAGACGTTTGATCGTGTCTGCTTGGAATCCAGAAGATGTTCCTAGTATGGCGTTACCGCCTTGCCACACGATGTTTCAATTTTATGTTCATGATGGTCGTTTAAGTTGTCAATTGTATCAACGGAGTGGTGATGTATTTCTAGGTGTGCCTTTCAATATTGCCAGTTATGCTTTGTTAACCCATCTGATTGCGCATGAAACTGGATTAGAAGTTGGTGAATTTATCCATACTTTAGGTGATGCTCATCTCTATTCAAATCATGTGGAACAAATGAAAGAACAACTTTCAAGAGAAATGCGTGCGTTTCCTAAATTAGTTTTAAATACAGAAAAAAAATCTGTGTTTGACTTTGAAATGGATGATATCAAGGTTGAAGGCTATGAACCTCATCCAGCAATCAAAGCGCCAATCGCAGTATGAACACAGAAAGGATGATGAAATGTTAGCTGCTATCTGGGCACAAGATGAAAATGGGTTGATCGGTAAAGAAGACCAACTGCCTTGGCGATTACCCAATGATCTGAAGTTTTTTAAACAAATGACTGAAGCAAACACTTTAGTTATGGGAAGAAAAACATTTGAAGGTATGGGAAGTCGTCCGTTGCCTAACCGTCAAACAATCGTGATGACAAGAGATCGTGATTACCAAGCTGACAATGTCATGGTTATGCACGAGATTGAAGAAGTATTGGACTATGCAAAGGAAAACGATGGCATTTTGTTCGTTGCGGGAGGATCAGCTATTTATAAAGAATTTCTTCCTTTTTGTTCGGTGCTGTATCGTACAGTCATCCATCATTCTTTTATAGGGGATACTTATTTTCCAGAAGTTGATTGGGATCAATGGTCATTAATCAATATCAGCCAAGGGGAGATGGACGAAAAAAATCCTTATGCCCATCAATTTGAAACATATCAACGAAAAAGAAAATAAATAACCAATGAAAAAAGGTATTTCCTGAAAGCTTGTTTAGCACATTTTGGGAAATATCTTTTTTAATAAAGTTGAAAGGATCAATACCACATCTTTGGATGAAAACGGAATCGTTCGTAGAGGTATTTAATGAAAAAACGTCTGTTGTCTGTTATACTTAAAAAAGAAATTGCCTTTATTAGTACTTGTTGTAAACCAAAAGGCATCTTGTTAAAGGAAGAGTGAGATAGTATGACAAATGTAAAAATCGTAACAGATTCTTCTTGTACAATGGAAAAAAGTGTGCGAGATAACTTAAATATCCAGGTGATGCCACTAGCTATCATGATCGATGGCGTGGTCTATCCTGATGACGATCAATTAGGTGGAGAAAAATTCATGGATATGATGGCTCAGGCTAAATCATTACCAAAAACGAGTCAACCGCCAATCGGTGAATTTATTTCAACCTATGATCAACTTGGCGAAGATGGCAGTGAAGTTATCTCGATCCATATGACTAAAGGATTGAGTGGAACGGTTGAAGCGGCCCGTCAGGCAAGCAATCTGACTAAAACGAAAGTGACTGTCATCGATAGTGATACAACCGATCAGGGGCTGTCCTTCCAAGTAATCCGCGCTGCTGAACTTGCACAAGCAGGAAAAAGTGCTGATGAGATTCTTGAAGAAATCAAAAAAGTACAAGAAAATACAAAATTATATATTGGGATCTCTACATTAGATAACTTAGTCAAAGGTGGGCGCATTAGCCGAGCAACTGGTTTATTGTCAAGTGTATTGAACATACGTGCTGTGATGAATTTCACTCATGGAGAGTTGATCCCAGTTGCTAAGGGTCGAGGAAAGAAAACCTTTGACAAATGGTTCAATAATTTGAAGAAAGAATTAAAAGAGCTACCAAATGTTCGTCAAATTGGGATCTCTCATGCAGATGCTCAAGAGCTTGCTCAAGAATTTAAAGAAGGACTACAAGAATTATTTCCTGATATGACGATTCCTGTTCTACACACGAATCCAGTTATTGCAACACATACGGGGAAAAACGCCTTTGCAATCATGTATTACGTTGACTAAATCAAGAGGATAAATCATTGGTCAGTTAGCCATTGATTTTATCCTTTTTTTCTTTATAATAATTCTTATTTTTTTCAGAAACACTACCTTTTTATTTTAATTTTTGATAACATAAGAAACAATCGAATAATATGAGGTGAATGATATGAAATTAACAAAACGACAACTATTGCTCGTTTTGTTCCCATTACTTATCGCTATATTTGTATATTTAGGACTATCTTTATCGATTCCAAAAGCTAAACCGCTATTAAAACCAGCAGCGACAGTTAGTCAAAAGACGGATCAAAAAGAAAAAATCCATTATGTAGCTATCGGCGATTCGTTAACTGAAGGAATAGGAGATCAAACGAAACAAGGTGGTTTTGTTCCATTAGTAGCCAACGATTTAAAAGATCGCTATGATCTGACTGCTGTTGAAATTGAAAACTATGGGGTAAACGGTGAACGGAGCGATCAAATTTTAAAACGGCTCAAGAAAAATTCAGAGATTCAAACAAACATTAAATCAGCTGACTTTATCACTTTGACAGTGGGCGGAAATGACTTAATGAAAGTGATTCAAAACGATCTATTTGGGATCAGTATCCAATCATTTAAGCGACCATTACAAAAGTATCAGAAAAATGTTGAACAACTGATAGAAGAAATTAGGAAGTTAAATGGTCACGCACCGGTTTACATCTTAGGTATTTATAATCCATTCTATTTGAATTTCCCTGAGATTAAAGACATGCAGACGATTGTGAACAACTGGAATGCTGGGACTGAGTCTGTTGTCAAAAATGCGGACAACTGCTATTTTATCCCAATCAATGATTTGCTATATCAAGGGTTAAACCAAAAAGTTGGCGTAACTGAAGAAGGAACGAATCAGTCAAGTACTAGCGAAAGTACGTCAAATAGCAAAAATAATATATTGTATGAAGAAGATCATTTTCATCCTAATAACTTAGGCTATCAATTGATGGCAAATGCTGTACGAGATGAATTAATTGAAACGCAAGACCAATGGTTGCCAAGGGAGGATCAGAAATAATGGAAAAACGCTCAAAAAAGGTTTCGACACAAACGAATACTGAAATTCAAAAGAAAAATTATTGGAAATGGGCTTTTTTGATCCTTTTAGGGGTTGTTCTTGGATCAAGCATCTTTTTAGGCACTCGGATTTTTGCGAATCGAGAACCGGATTTTGCTAAGGTACCAGCGATCACCCAAAGACAAGGAGATCCAGTCTTGACCATCAACACCAATAAAGAAAAGGTCAATCAAATGATCAGTTTTTTCTTGACAGATTATCAAAAAGACCAAGGTATTCAATATAAATTTTATCTTGAAAATGAAGCGATGTTGAATGGTACGTTTGAAGTATTAGGATTTCCAATCAACTTTTATCTGTACTTTGATCCATATGTGATGGAAAATGGAAATGTCCAATTAAAAGCGAAAAGTCTTTCGATCGGCACATTGAGTTTACCGATCAAAGATATCATGAATATGATCAAGCGAAATTATAAGTTGCCTGATTGGATTGAAATCAATACGGATGATTTGACGATCATGCTACGTTTAGATCGCTTCCGTATGCAAAATGGTATGTACATCAAAGCAGATAAAATTGATTTAGTGAATGATGACATTCGTTTTAGTCTATATCTACCTAAAGAAACTGGGGAAAAGACAACGAGCAATAAAACGACAAAGAATACTGATACCACCGACACGAGTGTAACGAAGTAAACAGTGGGTCATCGACGGGAGAGAGAAGGATGGAAAGAGCAATTTTTGCTGGAGGATGCTTTTGGTGTATGATTCAGCCCTTTGATACGCTACCAGGGATTCATACGATCATGTCTGGCTATACAGGTGGACATGTGCCATCTCCAACCTATGAACAAGTCAAATCTAAAACGACTGGTCATACAGAAGCGGTAGAGATCATCTATGATCCAGAGAAAATATCATATCAAGAATTAGTGGAAATTTATTGGCAGCAAACCGATCCAACGGATGCATTTGGACAATTTGAAGATCGTGGCGAGAATTATCGGCCGGTTATTTACTTTACGACAAATGAACAGAAGAGAATCGCGGAAGAAAGTAAAAATCGATTAGCGGCTAGTGGTCGGTTTACAAAACCGATCGTGACCACGATTGAAAAAGCACAACCATTTTATTTGGCTGAGCCAGAGCATCAAGATTATTATAAAAAAAATCCTGAAAATTTTGAGCGAAACCATGCAAGAAGAGCGGCTTTCGTCAAAGAAAACTGGGAGGAAAGAATGTGAATCAAAGCTTCTATCATTATTTAATGACTCTTCGTGGCGGTAAACAAGCAGATCAACAGTCTGTTTTCGCCACAGAAGCAGGAAAAGATATCCAGTTTCCTAAACATAGTACGAGTTATGAAGAAATTTCCGATTATCTAGAATTGAATGTGGATTATTTGTCATCTATGGATATATTTGATGAGGTGTGGGAAAAATATTTAGAAAACAGCCATTGATTCTGCGTTTGTTTTCTTCATTTTTTAGAAAAGATCAAAGAGAAAACATCTAGTCGCATTTTTTGGTTTTTTTTTCTATAATAGAGAAAGAACGATAACCTTGAGAGTGGAATGATGGATATTGACAAAAAAACAACGCTATATCGACCGTTTTTGGCTTATAATCAAATATGTACTTTGCTCCATCTTGATCGCTTTTATTTTAAGAGGATTTCTTCTTATTCCAGTGCCAGTGGAAGGTAATTCGATGGAAAACGTCTTGAAACAAGGTGACATGGTTGTAATGGAAAAATTTTCTGAAATCAGACGGTTTGACGTAGTTGTTTTTCAATTGGCTGATGGAACGATTTATATCAAACGAGTGATCGGGTTGCCAGGAGAGACAATTAGCTATGAGAATGATCAGCTGAAAGTGAATGGAAAAGTGGTCGAAGAACCTTTTCTAACGAAAAATAGAAAGTCAGATCATGAAAGTAGTCCTTATACAACGGACTTTACTCTGGAAGAATTAACGAATAAGACAAAGCTGCCAGCCGACAGTTACTTTGTTTTAGGGGACAATCGACGTGTTTCGAAAGACAGTCGCTCCTTTGGTATGATTACAGGAAGCGAAATATTGGGTAAGGCTCGCTTTGTTTACTATCCTTTGAACGAGATAAAATGGATTGGGTAAAGAAAAGAGATCATTCAGGATGATTTCAAGGCGCTAATGCCACCGCTAATTTGTTTTAGAGTGAAGAGGGAAGCGACCTCCAAAAGTTAGATTTTCTGTTCTAACTTTTGGAGGTCGCTTTTTTACTTGATTAAAATAGTACAATTAAGATATAAAATGAACTAATTTCTTGCCATTTTATGTTCTAAAAGAGATGATAGGAGAAAAAGTAAGAAGGGATAAAAGTGCGCTATCATATCATGGAAAGTTTAGATATTCGGAGAAATCTAGCAACAGAGGAATATCTTATGAACAATTTTGACAGTGATGAACCTTTGTTTTTATTATATATTCAAAAACCTTGTGTGATTATTGGACGAAACCAAAATAGTTATGAAGAAATCGATCTCAAGTATTTAAGGGAAAAAAACGTGACACTCACTCGGCGAACCTCAGGTGGAGGAGCTGTATATGATGACTTAGGAAATCTAAGCTTTAGCTTTGTGACCAGCAAAAATGCAATGAAATTTGGTGAATATGAATCCATTACCTCGCCTATTATCACAGCATTAAGAAAAATGGGCGCAACCAAAGCAGAAGTTGGTGGACGTAATGATATGTATATCGAAGGAATGAAATTTTCTGGTAATGCCATGTATACGAAAAAAAATCGGTTATACTCACATGGTACATTAATGTATGATGTTGATTTGTCCGTTCTTGATAAAATTTTGACGGTTTCCAAAGAGAAAATTGAGTCTAAAGCAACGAAATCAGTAAAAAAAAGTGTGACGAATCTGAAACCATTTTTAAAAGAAAAATATCAATTTGAAAAAACCGCTGACTTTAGAGATGCACTGATTTGTGAAGTCTATCAGGTCGATGATCTGCAAGAAATTGAAGATAAAAGGGTAGATTTGACGAAGAAAGATGAACAAAACATTGAACAAATCGTCCAGAATCGTTATGCTAATGATGATTGGGTCTATGGTGAAACACCAAGGTTTTCGGTGAAACGCAGAATCAGGCTCCCCAAAGTTGGAATTGTGGACGTCCGTTTGTCGACACTGCATGGGAGAATCAATGAGATTCGTTTTTATGGTGATTTTTTTGGACAAAAAGATGTAAGTATTCTTGAACAACAATTACTTGGTCAAAAATTTATTTATGAAGAAATAAAAAACGCATTAAATGATATGACTGTTTCAGATTATATCTTTCATTTTAATAACGAAGATCTACTAGCACTACTATTTTAGTCAAACAAGCCAAAATAAGTGCATAGGAGACCAAGATAATTTATCTAAAAAAGCCTTCCATCTGTTTTTCTAATGGAGGGCTTTAAAAAATTTACATTTTCATCCAGACAGGCTCTAATGTATTTCCATCTAAATCTTGGACTTCAAGTGAAAACATTTCTTCTTCAGACATGCCCATATCGACTTCATGATAGCTTCCGCCATTTTCTTTCGCCGTATTCGCAAACTTTTTAACTTCATCCGCATTTGCTACACTAAAAGAAATCAAGGCGCCACTTGTTTTTTTATTATCTGCGATTTCTTTGTCTTTTAAGAATTTTTTGTAAAAACCGTGAGAGAGTAACATGATCCAAAATGTGTCGTCCCAAACCACAGCGCTTGCTTCGTCAGTTGAAAATTCTTCATTTTTCTTAAAGCCCAATTTTTCATAAAAAG
The DNA here is from genome assembly GCF_040887425.1 of Enterococcus sp. C53. NCBI lineage: Bacteria > Bacillati > Bacillota > Bacilli > Lactobacillales > Enterococcaceae > Enterococcus > Enterococcus sp. C53. The sequence continues at coordinate 58,988 of NZ_JBFOFT010000006.1, read as the reverse complement.
CAACAGACTTGTCTACATCTTCAACGGGGAAATTAACAAAAACCATACTGTTCATTTGTACCTCTCCTTTCTTTTATCCTATCATCTATCAAAATGTAAACGTTATCAAAAGATGCGTGCTGAAAGAATTCTTCTTTACAGTTTTATAAACGTTCATTGAATATATTTATCGGCAGAATACTAGAAAAAACGATTAAACCCAATCGAATGTCGTTCATCATTAAAGACAGGAACATTCTTCATTTGAAGAAGCAGGGTACACCTGAATAGGGAGGAAGTATTGAAATGTTTCCTATCTCTTGCAATCTTCTTGCGAAAAAGTGCAACCTCATGGAAAGGAATTGAATATGGTATGCGTACGGCTTAAACTGAGAGTATCAAAGCAAGGAGGAGAAAATTTGAGAATAAAATTTGGAATTGATAATCACATTGCACAGGATACAGTGAAGGTAACTACCCATTCTTCTTGCGAAAAAACGTGGGGGAGAATAAAAGAAGCTATTCTGACTACGGAGCAAACAATCGTAGTAATTGATGCAAAAACAAATAAGAAAGTTTCCAGGCTATTAAGTGATGTCTTCTCAATCGAGTCAAAAGAACAGATGTGTCATGTCGTTTTTACATCAAATGAGAGGTATCTATTAGCTGTACGGTTAAAAATAGTTGAGAAGCAATTTACAAGTTACGGATTTGTGCGGATCAACATTAGTACGCTGGTTAATCGATCTTTTATTAAAGCTTTTCGTTCTACGGATAATGCACGGGTTGAAATTGAAATGAAAAATGGTTCTAAATTTATTGTGAATCGTCACTATGTAAAAAAATTTAAGGAGATGTGGGTATGAGTAAACAGATAAAACATAATTTTTTTCAAACGTTCTCGTTAAGCAGCATCTGGTTGATATTTATAATAACAAGCTTCTTTGCGAAAGAACAGATGATCCATGTTTATTTTCTTTGGCACGTAATGGGTGTTAGTCTAGTTTGTGCATTAGTCTTTGGTGTGATGTATGATGTGCTTTGGAATCATCTTACGCTGAAACCAGTCAGTAATATTTTGATTGCGACTGTTGGAAATACAGTTGCGGGTTTAGCGATTTTCAATTTGCTTTCATTCAAACTGCCTTTTGCAATTTCACCAATTAATCTTTTGGCAATTTATCTTATTTTAAATTTGATCTTACACACCATTGCTTTTTATCTATACGCAAAAAATGAGAGCAAAAAGCAAGCAAGAGCGTTAAATAAAAAAATAAATAACTCAATCGATTAAACGTTAGAAAGCAAGTTGGAAGTTTTCCACTCATTTTTAACTGAAAAAGGATAATCGATAGTTGATGATTCCAAAATTCAGAATCGATAATAAAGTGAAAAAATATCTAAAATTATATTGAGTAATGGATCACGAAGAAGTCTTAAAGGATGTGTTATCTCACCAATTTGTAGCATGGAGGAATTAAGAACCCAGAGAACGGAAAATGCCAAAATGAGAGTGCGATTAGTAGGGAAATATGATAAAATACGGAACAGGCGCCTTTTTGTTATTTATAATGATGTATTTTCTTTTTATTAATAGTAATAAAAGTACAAAATATGTTTGATAAAGAAAAATACCCTAAGGCGTTGAGATTTAGTATCATGATAGAAGGATTATTCTGCCGAACCACTGATGAATAAAAAGCGGTATCCACTTTAAAAAATTGTAAAGTCAGGATAAATGCATAAAAATAATCGCTGATCTTAGGTTCATGGTAGTATGGATAGTTGCAGAGCTGCTTTTGAAAGAGTCTACCCAATAATTGTTTTGAATAATATAAGGAAAATGAGCCTAATCAACTTACTTGATGGTAGTAGACTTGTATGCATAGATTTACTAAGGTTAAATATGATAATGTAAGAATAAGGTTTGAAATCCTTATATGAAAGGAATGAATTTATTCTATGACGATCCAATGGTTTCCAGGGCACATGGCAAAAGCCCGTCGTGAAGTTTCTGAGAAAATGAAATATGTCGATATCGTCTTTGAATTAGTCGATGCACGATTACCTTTGTCTTCACGTAATCCAATGCTTGATCAGATCATCCAACAAAAGCCAAGGTTGGTATTATTAAATAAAGCTGATCTAGCAGACCCCCAACAAACGAAGTTATGGCAAACGTATTTTCAACAACAAGGTCATCAAGCATTAGCGATTACCGCTCAAGAGAGTAAAGGGATCAAAGCGTTGATTCCAGCAGCCAAAGAAGCACTGAAAGAAAAAAGAGCACGTGATGCCGCTCGAGGGATCAAACCACGAGCAATCAGAGCCATGGTTTTAGGTATTCCAAATGTCGGGAAGTCAACATTGATGAACCGCTTAGTTGGGAAAAAAATTGCGCAAACAGGTAATAAACCTGGTGTGACAAAAGGACAACAATGGTTGCGCCTAGGTAGCGAATTAGAGTTATTAGATACGCCAGGAATCTTATGGCCTAAATTTGAAGATGAAGAGATCGGTAAAAAACTAGCACTAACCGGAGCCATTAAAGACCAGTTAGTTCATTTAGATGATCTCGCTATCTATGGCTTAGATTTTTTCGCTCGTTACTATCCAGGAAGAATTGCGGAGCGCTATCAGTTGCCAGAAGAAGCAGAACAACAATTAGCACCTGAATTATTGATGACGATTACTGCAAAGCGTGGCTATAAAGATGATTATGATCGTGGTAGTGAAGTGGTAGTCTTCGATATCCGTCAAGGAAAACTTGGGCGCTACACGTTAGATCGATGTGAAGAAATGGGGAAAACAAGCGATGAGTGAATCGATCCAAAGTATCAAGGAACGATTAAAAACAGTGACGTCGTTAACTGATCCCTTCATTGCCGAACTAAAGCAAGATCAGCGAAAAGGGGTACAACAAGCGCTTCGATCCTTTGAGAAACAAGTAAAAAAAACGGCATTGATCCAAGAAAAATATTTGGAAATGTCATTATTTGAGAAGCAGGCATATGAACAAGGATATGAATGGATTGCGGGGATTGATGAAGTAGGGCGTGGGCCTTTAGCAGGGCCAGTAGTAGCGGCCGCTGTCATCCTACCTAAAGACGAACCGATCCTTGGATTAAATGACTCGAAACAATTATCAGAAAAAAAACGAGAACTGCTTTATGACCAAATCCAACAAAAAGCACTTGCTATCGGTATCGGCATCATTGATGAAAAAAAGATTGATGAGGTCAATATTTATGAGGCAAGTAAACTAGCAATGATTCAAGCTGTAGAAAAGCTGGCGATACGTCCAAATTATCTCTTAATTGATGCCATGACACTGGATTTGCCAATCCAGCAAGAAAAATTGATCAAGGGAGATGCTCGTTCAGTTTCTATTGCGGCAGCAAGTATCATTGCAAAAGTTTATCGTGATGATTTAATGAAAAAATATGATGAACTATATCCAGGTTATGGTTTTGGCCATAATGCTGGTTATGGAACGAAAGAACATCTACAAGGCTTAGCAACACAAGGAATTACCCCTATTCATCGACGCTCTTTTGCACCGATAAAAAATTATTTATCTTAAGATGTTTGACCGTCTCTTGCGTATTTTATTTAAAAGTAACTTCGAGAGGCGGTTTTCGTTCATGGATCAGATTGAAGGATTTTTACTTAAATTAGCTTATGCGAAAGGAATTAGCAGTCAAGGAAAATGGGCGGTTGTCCAGGCTTTATTGGAAGCTCAAACAAGCGAGTTGTCTTCTTATGAAATCATTGAAATCGCAAAAATTGTTCGTCATCGAGAAAAATTTCAAGAAAGTTGGCGGCAAATCAATCAAAATTTTGCGAAATTTAAAACAGCTCAGTCATTCATTACTTGTCTTGACCCGTGCTATCCCCCGCAACTTTTTCATCTTGCGACACCACCGATTCTTTTATTTTATTCTGGTGATCTTTCTCTACTAAAACAAAAGATGCTCAGTGTGGTTGGGGGCAGGAAAACCTCGGTCTTGGCAAAAAAAGTTGTACATGAACTTTTAACTCCGGTCATAGATGCTAACTATGTCATCGTTAGTGGCTGTGCCAAAGGAATCGATACATACGCACATTTGGCTGCGATTAAAAATACTGGAAAGACGATTGCGGTAATCGGTACAGGAATTAAAAAAGCCTACCCAAAGGAAAACCAATTTCTTCAAGCAGAAATTGGAAAGAATCATCTTTTACTTAGTGAATATCCACCATACGAAGGACCAAAACAATACCGCTTTCCCATGAGAAATCGAATCATTGCTGCTTTGTCACAAGGCACTTGTGTCATTGAAGCAAAGCAAAAGAGTGGTTCTTTTATAACAGCACAACAAGCGTTAGAAATCGGTCGAACTGTTTTTTCTGTACCTGGAAATATTTTGACACAATACTCAACTGGCTCCCATCAACTAATTCAAGATGGTGCTGTTTGTGTGATTTCTGGTGAAGATTTATTGTTCGAGTTGAAAGAATAACAGGAACTTCTCATTTGATTTTCTTGACAAACGTTTTCTGAATGGATATGATAAGCTACGATTTGTATGAGTCCGCTTAATATAGTAGGAACATGTCAATGGAAAGGAGTCCATTCAGTAATGGCATATAAATATTTAGTGATTGTGGAATCACCTGCAAAGGCCAAAACCATTGAAAAATATCTTGGTCGTAATTATAAAGTAATGGCCAGTGTCGGTCATATACGTGATTTACCTAAAAGTAAAATGGGAATTGATGTCGAAAACAACTATGAACCCCATTATATTTCAATTCGCGGAAAAGGCGATGTGATCAAAAGTTTAAAATCAGCAGCAAAAAAAGCGCAAAAAGTTTATCTTGCAAGTGACCCGGATAGAGAAGGGGAAGCAATTGCTTGGCATTTAGCCTATTTACTAGGTTTAGATTTATCAGAAAAAAATCGTGTGGTTTTTAACGAAATTACTAAGGAAGCGGTAAAAGCAGCTTTCAAGGAACCAAGAACGATCGACGTGGATTTAGTGGATGCCCAACAAGCAAGACGGGCGTTAGACCGCTTGGTGGGCTACTCCATCAGTCCAATCCTATGGCGCAAAGTCAAAAAAGGATTAAGTGCTGGAAGAGTACAGTCTATTGCATTAAAAATTATCATTGATCGTGAAAAAGAAATCCGTGATTTCATTCCAGAAGAATACTGGAGCATTGACGGTAATTTCAAAAAAACACGTAAAAAATTTAAAGCAAACTTTTGGGGAATTGATGGCAAGAAAAAGAAATTGCCTGATGCCCAATCCGTAAAAGAAGTTACTGATCGTATTGATGGACCAGATTTCACCGTTCAAAAAGTCGAAAAGAAAGAACGGAAACGAAATCCAGCAAACCCATTTACTACGAGTAGCCTACAACAAGAAGCTGCTAGAAAATTGAATTTTAGAACACGGAAAACGATGATGGTTGCGCAACAATTATATGAAGGGATCTCCTTAGGTAAGCAAGGGACTGTAGGTTTGATCACATATATGCGTACCGATTCAACACGGATCGCTGAGACTGCGAAAGCAGAAGCGGCTACCTTCATCGAAGAAACTTACGGGAAAGAATTTTCTAGTCATGCACAACGTAAAATCAAAAATGCGCAAGGTGCGCAAGACGCCCATGAAGCAGTTCGCCCGACAAGTGTCCTACGTACTCCTGAGGAAATCAAACAATATTTAGACAAGGACCAATTAAAACTCTACACCCTTATCTGGTCACGATTTGTTGCTAGTCAAATGACACCAGCGATATTAGATACCATGAAAGTTACCTTAGAACAAAATGGCGTACTTTTTATTGCGAATGGCTCTAAAGTTAAATTTAAAGGGTTCATGCAAGTCTATGTTGAAGGCAGAGATGATGGGAAAGAAGATAAAGAAAATATCTTACCAGAACTAGCACAAGGGGACATTGTTCAATCAGTGGACATTGAACCGAAGCAACATTTCACACAACCGCCAGCAAGATTCAGTGAAGCAACTTTAATCCGTGCTTTGGAAGAAAATGGTGTGGGACGTCCTTCCACTTATGCGCCAACGCTGGATACGATCCAACGACGTTACTATGTCAAATTGACACAAAAACGCTTCGAACCAACTGAATTGGGTGAAATCGTCAATTCTTTGATTTGTGATTTCTTCCCCCAAATCGTCGATATCCATTTTACCGCTGAAATGGAAGGTGATTTGGATAAAATTGAAGAAGGAAAAGAAGCATGGATCGAAGTGGTGGATCGTTTCTACAAACCATTTGAAAAAGAATTGACCAATGCAGAAGAAAAAATCGAAAAAATTCAAATCAAAGATGAACCGGCTGGATTTGACTGTGATATTTGTGGGCATCCGATGGTTATAAAATTAGGAAAGTATGGTAAATTTTATGCATGTAGTAATTTTCCTGATTGTCGAAATACGAAACCAATTGTTAAAGAGATCGGTGTGACTTGTCCAGTTTGTCATGAGGGTCAGGTGATTGAACGCAAGTCTAAGAAAAACCGAATCTTTTACGGGTGTTCACGTTTTCCAGACTGTGACTTTACTTCTTGGGACAAACCAGTAGGACGAAATTGTCCGAAATGTGACCAGTATTTAGTTGAAAAGAAAGTCAAAGGCGGAAAACAAGTCGTATGTATCAATGGCGACTATGAAGAAGACATTCAAAAATAAAATGAGAAGAGGTCTTTATTTGAAAACTGTTAATGTAATAGGTGCAGGATTAGCTGGAAGTGAAGCAGCTTGGCAAGTCGCTCAAGCAGGTGTTCCTGTTCGTCTATACGAGATGCGCCCAGTGAAATCAACAGAAGCACACCATACAAGTAATTTTGCAGAGTTAGTCTGTTCCAACTCCTTGAGAGGGAATAGTTTAGCAAATGCAGTAGGTTTATTAAAAGAAGAAATGCGACGGTTAAATTCAGTCGTGATCACTTCAGCTGATGAAACAGCTGTTCCAGCTGGCGGTGCCTTAGCAGTGGATCGGGATTCTTTTTCTGAGACGATCACACGTAAAGTCAAAGAACACCCGCTAGTAACAGTCATCAATGAAGAAATCACTGAAATTCCAGAAGGGATCACGATCATTGCTACTGGTCCCTTAACCTCTCACCCGTTAGCTGAAAGTATTAAAGCATTCAATGGTTCTGACGGATTCTATTTTTATGATGCAGCAGCACCGATCGTAGACAAAGCAACGATCGATATGGATAAAGTCTATTTAAAATCACGCTATGATAAAGGGGAAGCAGCTTATCTAAACTGTCCAATGACTGAAGAAGAGTTTAAAGCATTCCACGAAGCTTTAACAACAGCTGAAGTAGCCGAACTTAAATCATTTGAAAAAGAAAAATACTTTGAAGGCTGTATGCCGATCGAAGTGATGGCTCAGCGTGGATTTAAAACAATGCTGTTTGGTCCAATGAAACCAGTTGGATTAGAAGATCCAAAAACCGGTAAACGCCCTTATGCGGTGATCCAGTTACGTCAGGACAATGCCGCTGCCTCATTGTATAACATCGTTGGTTTCCAAACGCACTTAAAATGGGGAGAACAAAAACGGGTTTTCCGTATGATCCCAGGTTTAGAAAACGCAGAATTTGTCCGTTATGGTGTAATGCACCGCAACAGTTTTATGAATTCACCAGAATTATTGAAACCAACTTATCAATCAACGAAGCGTGAAGACTTGTTCTTTGCAGGACAAATGACTGGTGTGGAAGGTTATGTTGAAAGTGCAGCTAGTGGTTTGCTTGCAGGGATCAATGCTGCTCGTTTAGCTAAAGAAAGTGAGCCGATTGAGTTTCCACGAGAAACAGCGATTGGGAGTATGGCGTATTATATTACACATGCTGAAGGAAAACATTTCCAACCAATGAATGCGAATTATGGTTTGTTCCCTGAATTACCAGAGCGCATTCGTGACAAAAAAACACGTTATGAAGCGATTGCTCAAAGAGCACTTCAGGCAAATGAACAAATAAAAAAAGAATTAATTGATGAAGTAACAGCTCAGTAACATGAAGTGAGCCCGGGACAAAGGTGTTCCGGGCTCTTTACTAGGCATAAAACAAATATACAACGCATCTTTTATTTGCAGTGTTCCAAAAGGATTTTTTCTTTTGGTAAAAAATGAGTAAATATCAGATTAAAAAAAAGATCGTAATCTAAGAAATTTGTCAAATTAATTGTTTCAATTGTGAACAAACTTAGAAATATTGATTAAATTCTGACAATTTATTTGTTTTTTTAATTTTGCTATGCTAAATTTATCTCTGGGATTAAAAGGAAGGTGATAAAATGCTAGAACAAACGTGGAAAGATAAGTTTTTGCGTTATTTAATCGTGGAACGTGGTTACTCTGAAAAAACACGAGAAGCATACGAGGAAGACCTCACTAATTTTGAAAGATTTCTTACAGAATCAGGAGAGGATGATTTATTAAAAATCAATCACTTAGATGTTCGAGTGTATTTAAGTTACCTAACTGATGAAAGATATAGCAGAAATTCGATCAGTCGTAAGATTGCAAGTCTGCGCTCTTTTTATCAATACCTTTTAAAAGAAGAAGTGATCAAAGAAAATCCTTTTTCTTATGTCCACCTAAAAAAGAAAAATTTGAAACTACCTCGCTTTTTTTATGAGAATGAAATGCAAGTATTATTTGACAGTGTCAAAGGAGAAAAACCTTTAGATTTGAGGAACCAAGCGCTATTAGAAGTTCTTTACGGTTCGGGGATTCGATTAAGCGAGTGCAGTAATTTGAAACTAGCAGAAATCGATTTCGACTCCGAAGTCATGTTGATTCATGGTAAAGGGAATAAAGAACGGTATGCACCACTTGGTTCATTCGCACAAGATGCCTTACAAGAGTATTTTGAAAAAGGGCGAAAGGTGCTGATGGATAAATACCACAAGAGTCATGACTATGTTTTTGTGAACCATCATGGTGAACCAATTACGCCAACAGGGATCGAGTATGTATTGAATCAAGTGATTAAAAAGAGTAGTTTAGATAGTTCGATCCATCCACATATGCTGCGGCATACCTTTGCTACACACTTGCTGAATAATGGTGCAGATATGCGGACAGTTCAAGAGCTGTTGGGTCATGCTAATCTATCTACTACACAGATCTATGCTCACGTGACAAAAGAAAGTTTACAAAAAAATTATCGCTCGTTTCATCCAAGAGCGTAATAGAAAAGGATCAGTAATCTTAATTGGGAGGAAATAACTATGGTAGAATCACAATTTCATTCAACGACGATTTGTGCCGTTGAAAAAGATGGAAAATTTGCAATGGCAGGTGACGGTCAAGTTACAATGGGCGAATCCGTGGTGATGAAAGGAAGCGCAAGAAAAGTCCGTCGAATCTATAATGATGAAGTCATCGTAGGATTTGCTGGAAGTGTCGCAGACGCATTTACATTGGAAGAAAAATTTGAAGGCAAATTAAATGAATACAATGGTAATTTACAGCGAGCTGCAGTGGAATTAGCGCAAGAATGGCGGACACAACAGTCCATGCAAAAACTAGAAGCAATGTTGATCGTAATGAATGAAAAAGAAATGTTATTAGTTTCAGGTACTGGGGAAGTGATTGCACCAGATGATGGAATTTTGGCTATTGGTTCAGGAGGGAATTTTGCATTAGCTGCTGCTCGAGCAATGAAGAACTACGCACAAAACGACATGAGTGCCAAAGAAATCGCAGAGAATGCATTGAATATTGCAGCAGACATTTGTATCTTTACAAATCATAATATTATTGTGGAAGAATTATAGAGGTGAAGAAGAATGTATGAATTAAAACAAACACCAAGACAAATCGTTAATGAATTAGATCAATATATCATTGGACAACAAGCAGCTAAAAAATCAGTTGCGGTCGCTTTGCGCAATCGCTATCGCCGTTTACAATTAGATGAAAAAATGCAACAAGATATCACACCTAAAAATATGCTGATGATCGGACCAACAGGGGTAGGGAAAACAGAGATCGCTCGCCGATTGGCAAAAATCGTCAACGCTCCTTTCGTGAAAGTAGAAGCAACGAAATTTACAGAAGTAGGTTATGTTGGTCGAGATGTGGAGTCGATGGTTCGTGATCTAGTAGAAAATGCGATCCAGATCGTTGAAAAAGAACAATATAGTCGTGTATATACTGAAGCTAAGAAAAGAGCAGAAAAACGATTAGTAAAAGTGCTGGTTCCTGGAATTAAAAAAGAACAAAAACAAACAGGAAATCAATTTGAACAAATGATGAACATGTTCAATGTTGCGCAACAAAATACAGCAGAACCGCAAGAAGAAGTGACTGAAGAAATCCGTGTCAATCGGAAAACGGTTCTAGAACAATTACAAAAAGGTTTACTTGATAACCGTCAAGTAACAATCGAAATAGAAGAACAAAAGAAACCAGCTCCAATGATGAACAATGGTTTGGAACAGATGGGCATTGATTTAAATGAAACATTAGGGGCGCTAACACCGAAGAAAAAGGTTGAGCGCACGTTAGCAGTAAAAGATGCACTTGAACTGTTGATCAAAGAAGAATCAAGTAAACTAGTCAAAGATGCTGACATCCATAGTGAAGCCATTCAATTAGCACAATCAAGCGGGATCATTTTTATTGATGAAATCGATAAAATCACTTCAAAATCACAACAATCTGGTGAAGTATCACGTGAAGGCGTCCAAAGAGATATCCTGCCAATCGTTGAAGGTTCACAAGTGAACACGAAGTATGGAGTTATCCAAACGGATCACGTCTTATTTATTGCTTCTGGTGCCTTCCATTTATCAAAACCAAGTGATTTGATTCCAGAATTGCAAGGACGTTTTCCAATACGTGTAGAATTAGATGATTTAACTGCAGATGACTTTATTAAAATCTTGACTGAACCAAACAATGCACTAATCAAACAATACGTAGCATTAATTGGTACAGAAAATGTTTCAGTTATCTTTACGAAAGAAGCAATTGAGAAAATCGCTCAAATCGCTTATGATGTGAACCGCGATACAGACAATATCGGAGCTAGACGTTTGCACACGATCTTAGAAAAATTGTTAGAAGACTTATTGTTTGAAGCACCTGACATGCAAATGGGAGAAATCACGATTACGGAAGCTTATGTAGAAGAAAAATTAGGTTCGATTGTAGCAAATGAAGATTTAAGTCGTTTTATTTTATAAAATCGGAGGAAGAAAATGACGGATTTATTAACAAAAACCCGCAATATCAACAAATTATTACAACAAAAAAATACTTTCGATCTGCGAGCTGATTTACCTTACGATAAAATGGCTGTGACATTAGGTGCTATTTTAGATAGTAATGTCTATATCATTAGCAGTGAAGGAGTTTTATTAGGCTATGATGAACGTCATGATGTCAACAATGAACGGATAAAAATGATGTTTGTTGAAAAGCAATTTCCCGATTCTTATACTGACACAGTTGATCAATTGAACAAAACGGAAGCCAATATTCCGATCAGTAGTGAAATGACTGCTTTTCCTTTTGAAGCAAAAGAAAAATACCCATTTGGTTTGACGACAGTAGTCCCTATTTTTGGTGCTGGCGAGCGGTTAGGAACCATTATTTTATCAAGGATGGAACAAGCCTTTACCGATGAAGACCTAGTGTTAGCTGAATATGGTGCGACGGTAGTCGGCATGCAGATCCTTTATCAAAAATCACGTAGTATTGAAGCGGATGTCAGAAGTGCAACAGCTGTCCAAATGGCGATCAATACTTTGTCTTATAGCGAATTGAAGGCAGTTCAAGCGATTTTTGATGCCTTAGAAGGCGATGAAGGACGTTTAACAGCATCCAATATTGCGGATAAAATTGGGATCACTCGCTCAGTGATCGTCAATGCATTACGTAAATTAGAGTCAGCTGGGATCATTGAATCACGCTCCCTTGGGATGAAAGGGACGTATTTAAAAGTTCTAAATTCCAGATTCAAAGAAGAATTAACAAAACACAGTTACTAAAAATCTATGACCGATTGATTAGATGAATCTATTCAGTAGGAACGAAGTAAACAAAAAGAGTCTCCTTTGGGTTTTCTTTTCGCTGAAACACACGAGTAATGCCAAGGATGATTCGGATACTTCTTGTTGGAAAAAATAAGAATAGCTTAGGACCTGAGACTAGCTATCTCAGGTCCTAAGATTTAACGGTGGAGGAATTATAATGACTGTAATCATTCAAAATGATCAATTGATTGCTGAAATTGCTGAACATGGAGCAGAATTGGTCAGTTTAAAATCAAAGGATAATAATCTTGAGTATATTTGGCAAGCTGATCCAGCGTATTGGGGAAGACATGCGCCCGTTTTATTTCCATTTGTTGGAAGATTAAAGGATGACCAATACACGTACCAAGGAAAGACTTATTCAATGGGGCAACATGGCTTTGCGAGAGATATGGATTTTGAAGTAATCGAACATGGTCAAGAATTAGCCAGCTTTTTGTTAAGAAGCACATCCGAGACCAAAAAAAATTATCCTTTTGATTTTGAATTAGTGATTTCTTATGAATTAGGTGGAGATGGGATCACTGTTCATTATCAAGTGGCTAATACTGGAGAAGAAGAAATGTTCTTTTCGATTGGGGGTCACCCAGCCTTTAATGTTCCTCTGGAAGAAGGATTGACTTTTGATGATTTTTATCTTGCGTTTTCACCTAAAAAATCACGTTTGCGTTTACCTTTAAGTGGGCCATATATCGATATGGAACAAAAAACACTTGGACAAACAAATACCAACCTTGCATTAGTACACGATCTTTTTGAAAATGATGCACTAGTATTTGAAACGAAAGGATTGAACGCTTATGCCATCCGTAGTGAAAAATCTAGCCACAGTGTGACATTGAGTTATAAAGATATGCCATATGTTGGGATTTGGTCACCTTATCCAAAAGAAGCGCCTTTTGTTTGTATCGAACCTTGGTGTGGTATCGCAGATACAGTAAGCAGCTCGGGAGAATTGATGGAAAAAGCTGGAATCAATCAACTAGGCGCACATGAAATTTTTCAAACAAAATATTCGATTACGGTAAAATAGTGGTTATCCTAAAGTTGTTTGATTTCAATTAATCAGAGGAAATCAGGTATAATGATTCATGTTCCCTTTATTTTGCTAATCGTTTCTTTTCGCTTCTTAACGAATCAATCATTTAAAAGCTAAAAAAACAGTTGGCTGATTAGTCAACTGTTTTTCTCTCAGGTCAATTTTTTTTCTTACTACTATTCAATCCGAAGGGGATACGACTTTCTGTATGGTTTTTGATTCGTAGGATATTCTCTTTATGGCGATAGAAAATAAAGGCAGAAACTAAAAATGCAATGATCGTCAATAGCCAGTTTTGCTTAGGTAAGATACCAGGTGCGATGTAAGGAAGGATAATCGTTGATAAAGTGATCAAAGTTGCACTGATCATACTTGTTAAACTTACCATACTAGTACAAAAGAGCGTAACAACGAAGATGATACTGGAATAGATAAAAAATAGAGGATTGAATCCAAGTAACATTCCAGCACTTGTTGCAACTGCTTTGCCTCCTTTGAAGCCAGCGAAAATAGGGAATGTATGACCTAAGATCGCACAAACACCAAACCATAGGGGATTAATGGTTGTAACGTGGAAAATAACTGGTAAGCAAGTTGCCAAGGTTCCTTTCAAGATATCCATGAACAACACAATTGTACCTGCTGTTTTTCCTAAAACTCTAAAAGTATTGGTGGTGCCAGTATTTCCGCTACCATGTTGGCGGATGTCTTTTTTGAAAAATAATTTACCTATCCAAACCCCCGAAGGAATCGAGCCTAGAAGATAGGCAAGTACCAATAATAAAATTAATTTCATTGTTCTACCTCTTTCAATTTGAAACTAATATTTATTTTATCATGAATAAAGTACGTGAACAATTGGAAATACTTGAAAGAGTGAAGGAAAGGGAGTATTATTTATGTCATTTGAAAATCCAACACAAGAAAAAATCTTCGATTATTTAAAAACAGCAAAAACGATTGCAATTGTTGGTTTGAGTAACAAGGAAGAACGAACAAGTTACCAAATTGCTCGATTTCTGCAAGAACGGGGATATCGTATCATTCCAGTGAACCCATTATTAGCAGGAGAGATCATTTTAGGCGAAAAGGTCTATGCATCGCTACAGGAAATCCAAGAACCGATCGATATCGTGGATATTTTTCGGCGTAGTGAATTTTTGCCAGAGGTAGCTGCTGACTTTTTACAGACTCAAGCAAAAGTATTTTGGGCGCAATTAGGTATCGCAAATGAAGAAGCAGCAAACAAGCTTCAATCAGCAAATCGCAAAGACATCGTCATGGATCGTTGTATAAAAATCGAGTGGAACAATATGAACGAAAAAGATAACTAAATGTTTGCATTTTAAATAACGTGAAATATTTAATCGGCAAGACAAAAGCGAACAATAGAATAAAAAAGATGGTATTCTCAAAGGTTAGTTAGTAATTAAGTTTTAATTCTTTCCTAACCTCTTTTTTTTCATGCGTATTTCTAGTATGATTATCGTGATGCGGTTTTAACCGTAAAGTATTATTGAAGGAGCGTTTGCCTTGGCAAAAAAAGTAAAGAACGAATATAATGATGCATCGATCCAGGTTCTTGAAGGATTAGAGGCAGTTAGAAAACGACCAGGAATGTATATCGGGTCAACGGATAGCCGGGGCTTACATCATTTAGTCTATGAGATCGTTGACAATGCGGTTGATGAAGCTTTATCTGGATATGGAAATGAAATTGATGTAACCATTCATGAAGACAATAGTATCACTGTGACAGATAGCGGTCGTGGTATGCCAGTTGGGATGCATGCTTCTGGTATCCCCACAGTTGAAGTGATTTTTACTGTACTACATGCCGGCGGAAAGTTCGGTCAAGGAGGATACAAGACCTCAGGGGGACTACACGGTGTCGGAGCAAGTGTGGTCAATGCTTTATCAAAATGGTTGGTTGTTACAATCGTCCGTGATGGGATTGAATACCAACAAAAATTCAGCAATGGTGGTAAGCCTGATGGTACACTGAAAAAAATCGGGAAAACCAAGAAATCCAATGGAACGACAGTTCATTTCTTACCAGATGACACGATCTTTTCCACTACTAAATTTTCTTATGATATTTTATCTGAACGTTTGCGAGAATCAGCTTTTCTTTTAAGAGGAGTAAAAATCACACTTTCTGATCTGCGTGGTGAAGAACCAATCAAGGAAGTTTTTCACTACGAAGAAGGAATCAAAGAATTTGTTGACTACCTAAACGAAGAAAAAGATACGTTGACACCAGTTGTTTATTTTTCTGGTGAAAAAGACGGTATCGAAGTCGAAGTTGCTTACCAATATAATGATGGATATTCAGAAAACGTGTTGTCATTTGTGAATAATGTCCGAACGAAAGATGGAGGCACCCATGAAGTCGGTATGAAGTCAGCGATGACGAAAGCCTACAATGAATATGCCCGAAAAGTGGGCTTGCTGAAGGAACGAGATAAGAATCTCGAAGGTAGTGATTTTAGAGAAGGTTTAGCAGCTGTTCTCTCCATTCGAGTACCTGAGAATCTCTTACAATTTGAAGGACAGACAAAAGAAAAATTGGGTACACCAATTGCCCGTACGGCAGTAGATAATGTCATTGGAGAACAAATGGGCTTTTATTTACAGGAAAACAGTGAAATGAGCCAAATGTTAGTGCGAAAAGCAATCAAAGCCCGAGAAGCTCGTGAAGCTGCCCGAAAAGCTCGAGAAGAAAGCCGTAATGGGAAAAAACGTAAAAAAGGTGAATCATTACTCTCAGGAAAACTGACACCTGCTCAATCACGAAATCCGAAAAAGAATGAATTATACCTCGTGGAGGGAGACTCTGCTGGTGGTTCAGCAAAACAAGGAAGAGACCGTAAATTCCAAGCCATCTTGCCTCTTCGTGGGAAAGTGATCAACACTGAAAAAGCAAAAATGCAAGACATCTTGAAAAACGAAGAAATCAATACGATGATCTATACGATCGGTTCAGGTGTTGGACCTGAGTTTTCAATTGAAGATTGCAATTATGACAAAATTATTATCATGACCGATGCGGATACCGATGGTGCACATATTCAAGTGCTATTACTGACGTTCTTTTATCGTTACATGAAACCATTGATTGAAGCAGGAAAAGTGTATATCGCATTACCACCGCTTTATAAGGTTTCTAAAGGTCAAGGAAAAAAACAAGTGGTCGAATATGCTTGGACAGATGATGAATTAGCAGCGACCATCAAAAAAATTGGTAAAGGCTATATGTTGCAACGCTATAAAGGTCTTGGAGAAATGAATGCAGAACAATTGTGGGAAACTACCATGGACCCAGCCTCTCGAACGTTGATTCGCGTGAGGATAGATGATGCTGCTCAAGCGGAACGTCGCGTGACGACATTAATGGGGGACAAAGTTGAACCTCGCCGAAAATGGATCGAAAATCATGTGCAATTCACGTTAGAAGAAGATGGTAGTATCTTAGATAAAAAAGAAGATATTGAAAATACAGCTACGTCTAATGAATTGTTCGATGAAGAGAAACAATCTGAATTAGTAGAAGAATAGGAGGTCACCTAATGGAAGAACGTCAAGAAGTCCAAGAACTAACCCTAGAAGAAGTGATGGGTGACCGCTTTGGACGTTACTCAAAATATATTATTCAAGAAAGAGCATTGCCAGACATCCGAGATGGATTGAAACCCGTTCAAAGACGAATTTTATTTGCGATGAATAAAGATGGCAATACTTTTGATAAAGGATTCCGTAAATCTGCCAAATCTGTCGGAAATATCATGGGGAATTATCATCCTCATGGGGACAGTAGTATTTATGAAGCCATGGTTCGGATGAGTCAGGATTGGAAGCTAAGAGAAGTACTTATAGAGATGCACGGAAATAACGGTAGTATGGATGGTGACCCACCAGCTGCTATGCGTTATACAGAAGCACGGCTCTCCCAATTGAGTGGTGAAATGTTGGCAGATATTGAAAAAAATACGGTTGATCTTGTATGGAACTTTGATGATACTGAAAAAGAACCAACTGTGTTGCCAGCGAGATATCCAAACCTATTAGTCAATGGTTCAACGGGAATTTCCGCTGGTTATGCTACGGAGATCCCTACCCATAACTTAGCAGAAGTCATTGATGGTACGATTTACCTCATTGATCATCCCCAAGCGAGTTTAGAGAAACTAATGGATTATATCCCTGGTCCTGATTTTCCTACTGGGGGAATCTTACAAGGAAAAGCAGAGATCAAAAAAGCTTATGAAACTGGACGTGGAAAAGTCATTCTGCGATCAAAGACTAAAATTGAAGCGATTAAAGGGAACAAGCAGCAAATCGTGATTTCCGAGATCCCTTATGAAGTAAATAAAGCCACATTAGTGAAGAAAATGGATGAAATCCGTTTAAATAAAAAAATCGATGGCATTGCTGAAGTTAGAGATGAAAGTGACCGCACTGGATTACAGATCGTGGTTGAATTGAAAAAAGATGCTAACGCACAAGGTATCCTCAATTACCTGTTTAAAAATACTGAACTACAAATCAATTACAACTTCAATATGGTAGCTATTGATCACATGACACCGCATCAAGTGGGGTTAAAAGATATTTTAAGTAGTTATATTGATCATCGAAAACAAGTAATCACGAAACGAAGTCAATTTGATTTAGAAAAAGCACAAAAGCGCCAGCATATCGTAGAAGGTTTAATGAAAGCTTTGTCGATCTTGGATGAAGTCATTGCCACGATTCGAGAAAGTAAAGATAAGAAAAACGCGAAGCAAAATTTAGTCGAAGTTTTTCAGTTTACGGAAGAACAAGCTGAAGCAATCGTGACGTTGCAACTATATCGTCTAACAAATACGGATATTACGGAATTACGTAAAGAATCAGAAAGCTTAATAGCACAAATCACTGAATTAAACAAAATTCTATCTAATGATAAAGAATTATTCTCAGTCATGAAGAAAGAACTTCGTGAGGTCAAGAAAAAGTATGCTAATGCACGTTTAACGACAATTGAAGACGAAATCGAAGAAATCAAAATTGATACAAAAGTGTTAGTAGCACAAGAAGATGTGATTGTCAGCGTAACGAAGGAAGGTTATGTGAAACGGACTAGTCTACGTTCATATAGTGCTTCTAAACCAGAGGAAATCGGCATGAGAGAAGGGGACTATCTCTTGTATTCTGGTGAACTAAATACCTTGGATCATGTGTTGTTGATCACCAATAAGGCAAATGTCATTTATCGTCCTGTCCATGAATTGCCAGATTTAAAATGGAAAGATGCTGGAGAACATATTTCACAAACGATTGTCAATCTTTCGGTTGATGAATCGATTCTAGCTGTTTTTCCATACAAAAAAATCGAAGCAGAAAAAACATTGGTCTTCATCAGTAAAAATGGCTGGGTAAAACAAACTCGAATGACTGAATTTGAACCATGGCGTACTTATAAGAGTCGTCCGTTAAGTGGCATGAAACTCAAAAGTGACGATGATGAATTAGTTGCGTCTTACTTGGTAGAAGGTCAAACAGATTTAGATCTCTTTTTAGTCACCTACCAAGGGATGGGGTTACGATATCCATTAGAAGAAGTACCTGTGGTAGGAGCAAAAGCTGCTGGCGTTCGTTCAATCAACCTCAAAGACGAAGATACTGTCGTTAACGGGTTACTCGTTTTGACAGAAGGAGATACGCCAATCATCATCGTCACTCAACGTGGTGCGGTAAAACGGATGCTTGCGCAAGAAATTAGTCAAACCTCTCGAGCAAAACGTGGTGTTACGGTTCTACGTGAACTAAAGAAAAACCCACATCGAGTTATTCATATGTCTGAAGGAAACGCCAAAGAAATAATGATCATCAATCAAAAAGGTCAAGAGCTAATGATTGACCCAACGGATTATCCGATTGGCGATCGAACCTCTAATGGCTCATTTGCAGTTGACGAGAAAAAAGGTGGCGAAGTGATCAAAGTCATTGAGCCACCTGAAGTAGCCATTACCGATTAACTGTTATAGTTTTTTTGAAAGAAGGTAGATCTGTTTTAATACAGAACTACCTTCTTTTTTCTGATTATTAAAAAATTATAAATATTAAGATAAAAAATATGAAAGTGTTCACAATTGCTAAAGCTTGGTATATTAGCGTTTGTTGATATAAGCGAATAAAAACGCCATCTTTTGTTAAATAAAAAACAAGAAAACCCTTGCAAAGATGCTCGTCTGTGTTATACTAATCACGTAAAAACTGTTACATAAAACAGATAACGGGAGGTCCATACAATGGAGCAATGGAATGGATTTAAAGGAACGAAATGGAAAGAAGGCGTAGATACAAGAGACTTCATCCAAAATAACTACACTGAATACCGTGGAGACGACAGCTTTTTAGAAAAACCAACTGAAGCAACAGAAAAGCTTTGGGCAGAATTACAAAAACTAAATGATATTCAATTTGAACGCAATGGCGTTTATGACATGGACACAGAAATCGTTTCAACGATTACCTCACATGATGCAGGTTATTTAGACAAAGATCTTGAAAAAATCGTTGGTTTACAAACAGATAAACCATTGAAACAAGCATTTATGCCATTTGGTGGTATCAATATGGCTAACAATGCATTAACAAGTAATGGTTACACACCTAATGATGAGTTGACACATATCTTTAGCGATTGGCGTAAAACACATAACCAAGGTGTATTTGATGCCTATACAGCTGAAATGCGTGCAGCACGTAAAAACAAAATCATTACAGGCCTTCCAGATGCTTATGGACGTGGACGAATCATTGGTGACTACCGTCGTATCGCATTGTATGGTATTGACTATTTGATGGAACAAAAGAAAAAAGACCATGATATGACAGGTTTCCATACAATGGATGAAGAAGTCATTCGTCTTCGTGAAGAAATTACAGAACAATATCGTGCTTTAGCACAAATGAAAGAAATGGCTGCAAAATATGGCTATGATATCTCTAAACCAGCTGCTAATGCAAAAGAAGCAGTACAATGGTTATACTTCGGTTATTTAGCAGCCATCAAATCACAAAATGGTGCAGCAATGTCAATCGGACGTATCTCTGCTTTCCTAGATATCTATATCCAACGTGACTTAGATAATGGCGTGATCACCGAACAAGAAGCACAAGAATTGATCGATCACTTAGTCATGAAATTACGTATGGTGAAATTTGCCCGTACACCAGAATACAATCAATTATTCTCAGGATTCCCAATCTGGGCGACTCTTTCAATCGCTGGAATGGGCTTAGATGGACGCTCATTAGTAACTAAGAATGATTTCCGTCTATTGCACACATTGACTAACATGGGTCCTTCTCCTGAACCAAACTTAACAGTTTTATATTCAGAACATTTACCAGAAGGCTTCAGAACTTATGCAAGTAAAATTGCGATCGAAAGCTCATCTATCCAATTTGAAAATGACAATCTTCTTCGCGAACAATGGGGTTCAGATGATTGCGCTATTGCATGTTGCGTATCTGGAACAGTTGTTGGAAAAGATATGCAGTTCTTCGGGGCTCGTGCGAACTTAGCAAAAGCATTATTATACGCAATCAACGGTGGGGTTGATGAAGTAACTGGTGCCCAAGTTGCTCCTGAATATCGTCCAATCACAGCTGATGTATTAGACTTTGAAGAAGTAAAACACAAATTTATGAATGTGATGGACTGGTTAGCTGAGTTATATGTGAATACATTAAACATCATCCATTATATGCATGATAAATATTCTTATGAAGCAGCTCAACTAGCATTGATGGATTCAGATTTGAAACGTACATTTGCAACAGGGATTGCTGGAATCTCTCATGCAGCGGATAGCTTGTCAGCAATCAAATATGCAGATGTGAAACCAATCCGTAACGAAAAAGGAATTGCCGTTGATTTCGAAGTAACTGGCGACTTCCCTAAATACGGAAATGACGATGATGCAGCAGATGAGTTAGCAGAATGGATCTTAGAATACTTTATGACACAAATCAAACGTCATAAAACATACCGTAACTCCACACCAACAACGTCATTATTAACAATCACATCAAACGTGGTTTATGGTAAAAACACTGGTAACACACCTGATGGACGTGAAGCAGGTAAACCTCTTGCTCCTGGGGCAAACCCAAGTTACAATGCAGAACAAAATGGATTGTTGGCAAGTCTTAACTCAACTGCTAAAATCAATTATGGGTATGCACGTGACGGGATCTCTAATACGCAAACGATCAATCCTTCCGGTCTTGGAAAAGATGAAGAAACACGTATCGGCAACTTGCGTAATGTATTAGATGGTTACTTCTCTAAAGGAGCGTACCATTTGAACGTCAATGTATTTAGTAATGATCTATTACGTGATGCTATGGAAAATCCAATGAAATACCCTAACTTGACGATCCGTGTCTCAGGTTATGCTGTTAAATTCCGTGATCTAACGAGAGAACAACAATTAGACGTATTGATGAGAACATCACACGATAGAATGTAAAGCGGAATAAATAATACGATCTATCATTAAAAAGAACGATTGAAAAAGGTTGAGGGCAAGGCGGAGGTCTTTGCCCTCGTCTTTTCCTAGCAATCGGTTGATTCAAGTGTCTTTTGAAATAAAATGAAATCAAAGAAAAGAAGTGATCCTTATGGAAGAAAAAACAATTGGCTATGTTCATTCGATCGAAACGTTTGGTTCTGTAGATGGACCAGGCGTTAGATTCGTCGTTTTTATGCAAGGTTGTCGCATGCGTTGTGAATTTTGTCATAATCCTGATACATGGAATATAGGCGGAGGAAAAGAATATACGGCGGATGAACTATTAGACCAAGCAGAGCGCTATCGTTCCTATTGGGGTTCAGAAGGCGGTATCACTGTTAGTGGAGGCGAACCTTTATTACAGATCGATTTTTTGATCGAACTGTTCAAGAAAGCGAAAGAGCGTGGTATGCATACTACGCTAGATACTTGTGGGAAGCCTTTCACGCGTGACGAACCATTCTTTTCTCGTTTTCAAGAATTGATGAAGTATACTGAATTGTTACTGTTTGATATCAAACACATCGACAACGAAGAGCATAAAAAGTTAACACGTTGGGATAATGAAAATATTCTGGAGATGGCGCAATATCTTTCTGAAATCAATAAGCCAGTGTGGATCAGACACGTATTAGTTCCTGAACGCAGTGACTATGATGAATACTTGATTCGGCTAGATGACTTTATCAAGACATTGAACAATGTAGCTAAAGTAGAGATTCTACCTTACCATACGATGGGGAAATATAAGTGGGAAACACTTGGCTTAGATTATCCACTAGAAGGTATTGAACCGCCAACAAAAGAAAGAGTCGAGAATGCCAAACGACTACTTCACACAGAAGACTATCGAGGATATCTCAGCAATAAGAACTGAGTAGCTGTGTAAAATCAAATCTGGGTCAGAATGAATCATATTCTGTCTCAGATTTTTTGTTTCGCACAAAGCGCACGAAAATGTGACTGAAGAATCCTCCAGTCACATAAATGATAGAGACAATTAAGCAATGGCCTCAATACTGTATGTTCATTTTTTAGCGATACCAAAACACTTTTTATAGCGGATTGTCTTGTTTGAGGATCTGTGATTTCAGGTCAACCAATAGCTTGATGTAGGTGTGCTGTTTCTTTTGATGAAGCAAATAAGTGCTGTTTGATTCACCTGCTTTTTGAGAAGAAAAAGGGTGAGTAACAAGGGCGTTTATTTGGCTGGTTGCAAAAGTTCTATCGACAAGTTGGACAATGAGAAATATTGGATGCTCCAATCGTTTTTTGTCCATTTATATTTCTCATTCAGTGGGATACACCAAGTGAATGTCATTTTTTTCAATGATTCTATGATAAATCTTAGGCGGTTTTTTATTGGTAACAATCGCATCATAATCATAATAATCACCTATCTTGAAAAAATGAGTAGAGTCAAATTTCGTTTCGTCAGCCAATAAAACAATCTCTTGTGCTTTATTCATCATTTCTTTTTTGATTTGTGCTTGATTGAAGTTTGCTTCATAAATCCCTTCATGGTCGAGCCCGCGACAAGATAAAAAGGCAGCATTGAAACGAAAGAAACTGGTAATGGGATCAAGTGTATTTGAAATAACTGTACTAGCATTAAGTTTGACTTCACCGCCAGTCAAATAAATTTTTAAAGATTCGTTCTGACATTCACTTAACTTTAAAGCTGTACGCAAACCATTGGTAATGATAATTAAGTTAGGTATCTTAACAAGTAGTGGAATAAGGTGTAGAACCGTACTGCTGGAATCTAAAAAAATACACATACCTGGTGCAATAAAATCTCGTGCTAATTCACTGATGATCTTTTTTTCCGGGATATTACTGGCTTCTCTTTGAAGATAAGTATATTCTATGTTTGTCGTTTCGTTCAAGATCGCTCCGCCCCAAGTTCTGCGGATCAATTTTCGTTTTTCTAGCTCAAGTAATTCTCTGCGAAGTGTACTTATACTACAGTGAAGGTGAGTACAAAGTTCTTTGGAAGTTGCTTGTTTCTTTTTTACCAAATAGCTTAAAAGATCGCTTGTACGTCTAGTCTCCATTTTTTTCTCCAAGTTTTTCTTTTATTATAGCGCTTTCTTTTTGCGAATAAAATGCTTTTGAATAAAAATGAATGAGTTGAACAAAAATCTTGCTAATTTTTGAACAATGATCAAAATTTTAAGCAAGGATTTCCTTTGTTTAGAAAGCGCTTTATAATCGAGGCATACATACGTTGGAATAAAAGGAAACGATGGAAGAATAACAGATAAAAATTAGATTTGTGATATATGTAAATAAAATGTGGCGGCAAAAAGCTGGGTTGTCAGGATAATGAAAATGGTTCTATGAAGTTGATGGATCAGCTTTTTTAGGTATTTTCATCGGGATCAGCAGCCTGTAGATATCTATTCATTGACCAGTGCGGATGGAATTGTGAGGAGTAATTATAGAAATGAAAAGTTGCTATTTATAACTAAAGCCCTAGATAACACGACAGGATTAGCTAAAGAATCAAGGAGGGACATATGGTACGAGAAGTTGCTACTAACGGGAAAAATAAACAGCACAGACAGCTTTCTAAGTCGATTTTATCTTATCTTTTTGTCTTTCTAGTGCCATTTTTTATGGTATCGTTAATTTGGTTTCATACGGCTAAAGAAAGCATTAATCAGCAAGTTGTTTTGACAGCCAAAAATCAGTTACTCCAATTGAAGTACTCATCTGAAAATAAGTTTTTGCAATTGGATAATATCACTCAACATATTCCTTATAACACTAATCTTTCACCTGGAAGGCTTTCCCATAGTTATTATGCTCGTGAAGGACAGCTTAGCTTGCAACAATATAAGCTAAGTAATGATTTTGTTGAGGAAATTTATCTTTACTACAAAGAAAAACCAAATACATTGTTTTCATCTACCGGTAGCTTGTCAGTGGACAATTTTTTGCAACGAAAAATCAATAATCATTCGCTTGATAAAAAAGAGCTGCTTTCACATCTTGATAACGATATTCCAACTGGACTAACCCTGAAAAAAGAACCTAATTCCACACAACTTTTTTACATTGTTCCAATTAAAGATGCAGAAATGCATTTTTATGGCGCAGCAATCTATTCAATCAATCTTTCGATTTTGAATAAGCTGTTGAATCTTTCCAATAGTGATGGTATCAGTACCAACTATCTGATTGATGACTCGTATCGTATTCTAGCAGCAGATACCAGTAATAACAAACTAACGGCGCATTTGCATCAGCCGAAGCAAATTCAAATGATCTTGCAACAGGATAATTTTTACTACAACCATCGAAACTATCTTGTCCAGTCTTTGAATAGCAGGGATTTGAATATGTCATTTGTTTCTGTAATGGATCCATCACAAGCTTTGACAAAGATCAATACCATCCACCAAAAGTTTTTAAAACTTTTTTTGTGATATTTGTGTTTGGTCTAGTGCTTGTAGTGATTATAGGTACTCGTTTTTCACAGCCAATCCGCAACATTGAAAAATTGATTGATCAATATTATCGAAATAAAATCGGTGTAGCTGTTTCCAACGGGAATGTCTATGAAACGTTGGCGCAATTTTTGAACGAACATGAAGAGCTACATAAAGAAATTAAACGACAGACTCCCCATGCGAGAGAACAGGTCCTTAGAAAAATTTTAGGAGGGAAATTTAAGTCTCCAGAAGATTCATTAGTTCTACTGAACTCTGTCCAAGTACATTTTACCGGTACTTGCTATTTTGTCGTCGTAGTTGATTATCCTATCCAGAGCATTGACGACACAGCTAATGAGTTACCGCTGAAAGTAAGTGGAAAGAACTTTTCGGGATATGGTACAGAGATCCTATCTGCAGGAGTGACCGCCTATATCTTTAGTACCTATGAAAAAACTAGTCACAAGAAAGTTGTAATAGAGATGATTCAGCAACTAAAAAAAGCGTGTTACGGTACTTTTAGGATAGGAGTAGGAAATAGTACTGAAAACCTTACGAAGATCAATGCTTCTTATATTGAAGGTTTGGCCGCATTAGACTATTCAACAGTAGAAAATAACTTTGTTTTCTATAATGAAATTCCAGGTGAAGAGTCTTCAACCAGCATTAATTACCCAGATGGAGAAAAACTGAAATTGATTCAAAGTCTGCGTCAAGGAGACTTAACGATCGCTGCGGAAACGATAGAATCGTTGATTGAGCGGGGGATTAAAGAACATTTTTCTTATAGTGGACAAAAAATGTATGGTTTTTATCTATTAAATGCAGTTGCTAAAGTAAGTAGTAATTTGCAAAATAAAACAATTTTGAAAAAAGCAGAAAAAAGTGCCAAGTTTAGTAATTTACTCGAATTGAAGCAACAACTATTAATGCTCGCAAAAATGATCTGTGAGGTTATGCAAGTTAAGCCACAAAATCAAGAGTCTGTGCTGAAAAAAGAATTGTTCGAATATCTTCACAAAAACTATGCTTCTTCCCAATTATCTATGGAAAAGTTGGCAGATGAATTTCAACTTTCAGTTTCATACCTTAGCCGTTTTATCAAAAAAGAAACAGGTACTACTTTTTCAAAATATCTGCAAGAATTGCGGCTAGAAAAAATCAAGCAAGACTTAATAGAAACTGATTTGCCAATAAAAACGATTATTCAAAAGAATGGTTATTATGATGTTTCAAACTATACGAGAAAATTCAGGACGAACGTTGGTGTGACTCCAGGTCAATACCGAACAATGAATAGAGAAGGAACTTTATAAGCAATAAATAGGAGTAAACTAAGGGGGGCATCGAACTGGAGCAGGACGAAGAAGTCATTTTATTTCCAGTTTTGAGCTTCTAACTAAAAAAACAAAAGCAAATAATTGTAAAAGACTGAAATAACTACCCAAATTGTTGCTTTTTCAGCATATAACTTGGGTAGTTATTCAAATGTTTTACTATATTTCTCACTAAAAGTATGTTTTTACAAGCTTTCGATGCCAGTATTTTTTGTGAATCGACGAAGGAAGTATCATCTGCTTTATATTTGTTCTTTAATCGTCTTTCAAGGTAATTTCAATTACTGGGATCAGCACATCAGGCTTGATGATTGGCAAGGTGATGACAAGATCTTCTGGAGCAATGACTGCTTCTGTAGAAGTAATCACTTCGTCCGGATCAAATCCTCGATAAAAAATTTCCGAGCCATCATTGAGCAGACGAATAAACTCAACTTTACCTGCTAATCCTTTAAGACGAAGGTTGCGGTAAGGATAAGAAAAGAGATGCAGATAAAGCTTGTTTCCATTTTGTGTATATCGGCAATCGTCAGGAGCTTCAAAGGCGCTATATGAACAGCCAATGACAGATGCTTTGTGAAGGGTCATCCAATCCCCGATAGCATGAAGCCGTTCCAACGTTTTCGTATCAATCATTCCTCGTGGATTAGGACCAATATTCATCAAGAAATTCCCATTTTTTGAAACGGTATCAATCAGCATTTTCAAAAGCATCTCACTACTTTTCCATTCCATATTGTCACGGTCATACCCCCAAGTGCCATACATTGTCTGACAGGCTTCCCAGATAACAGGCATGCCGTTTTTCTCTAATGGTTTATCAGGTTGAAACTGTTCTGGAGTAGTGATGCCATGGCCTAAATCAAGCCGATCATTCAATAGGAGATGGGGTTGCAGTTCTAAGCAGAGCTTTTCTAGTGCTTCGCTATCCCAATCAATGTGCCCTTTTCCTTTTGACCAACCCCAATCGCGGTGGCTGTAAGAAAAATCGAACCATAAATAATCGATTTTTCCATATTCTGTCAGTAGTTCTTTGACTTGTTCGCGAAGATAGCGTTGATGAATCTTGATATCTCTTTCGGAATTTTTTTCTCGCAGTTTCTGGTTCTCTCTTTCAGGATGCAGTCCGTCCAGTGGGAAATGTTCATGGCGCCAATCGATCAGTGAGTGGTATAACCCGATTTTGATCCCGACTTTGCGAAAAGCCGGGAGTAGCTCTGCCAGAAGATCTCGTCCAAAAGCAGTATTGGTGATTTTGTAATCAGTTTGTTTCGTATCCCATAAGGCAAAGCCTTCATGATGTTTTGTTGTGAATACCATGTATTTCACCCCACAGCGAGCGGCTTCTTTTGCCCAAGCATCTGCATCAAACAAATCAGGGTTAAAATGCTGAAAATATTTTTTTGAATATTCCTTTAAAGAGACTTGTTCTGTGGTCATAAACCATTCGTGTCTAGCTCCCACACTGAACAAGCCAAAATGGATAAACAAACCAAAACGATCATGGATAAACCAGTTAGGATCAGGATAGTCGGTAGGCCAATTATTGAATTTTTTCATATGAACACTCCTAATTTAAAAATTGTGTATTTGTCATTGTTGTTTCTTTGATTTTCCATTTATTCTCTTCAAAAATAAAGGTGTGATATGCCGTTGTGATATGATCTCGATATGCCTTCTTCCCATGATTCACTGTTTTTTGTTCTGCCACTACTAACATCGATTGAGGTGCTTGTTTGATTACTTCGAAAGAAAGCAGTTCATGACTGACATCATAGTCTTTAAAAAATTGCTGCATTTCTTTTGTGGTCGCTTTATGTGCATCTTTGACTAGTGTTGCTAAATAGTCGTTCAGATTTTTATCCGTTGCAGCCTTTAAATTTTGTTGTAAAAGCTGATGGCAGATGTTCGCAGTTCTTTGATTATTGATTTTCCCAGTGATTTTAGTAGATGTCTGTTTTGCTTCGACACGAGGCACGTTTCTGACAAGCTGAGAAGCAGCAGTGACCAACAAAAAAATACTCAGAATGACCAAAAAAAGAGTTCTCTTTTTCATTTTTTATCCCTGCCTTTAGATATCTGATAGTTTACTAGCACTATAAATTCCATGGAACAAGTTTCGCCCGACACCGCTTGCTGTTTTGAAAGGAGCATCGAAGGGTAAAGGCGTTTGCTCAAGCTCAGGCAATTGCTTGATTTCTCCTGTTAAAAATTTCTTCAGTCGCCAAACGGTTGTTTCTATCCGACTTTTTAAGGCACCGTAACGAAGATCGATAATTTCATAGCCAAAGGGTTTATTCCATTCAAACCATAGCTGGCGATGGAGGTGTTGCAACTCATTGATCTTTTTGGTGAGAACTTCCAGTTCGTGAAGGATTAGTTGTAACTGGTCATTCCTTTTTGATTGGTAGGCTCGATAAGAGCGACCGATCAAATTTGTTTTTACAAAAAGGACTTGTGCTAATTTCTGATAAAAAGTAAACATCGTTTGTGTGTCCTCATTAGCTGTTATGCTAGATAGTTTCTCACTTAAGTCCTTATAATGCGAAGGAAGTTCTAAATTTTGCAGATCAACATCGTAAAGACCGTATAATAGATCTTGATAAAGTGCCAACTTACTACTATTTGATCCATCAGGGTTATTTTTTGCTACACCTTTCGTCTGATCAAAAGCATCTAGCAGTAAAAAATCATCAGCCTCAAGATGGTGGAAGAGACGGAAACGCTCTTTAATCAGTTCCAGGCTTACTTCAGGAGCAAATTGTTCCTCGCTGAATTGTTGTAATCCTAACAAACTTGCGATGATCGGTGTTTCAGCACTATCATCGCCCCATAAAGTAGCATAAACTTCGTTGATTTTTTCCTCTTTTGCGACAGAAAGGCTAGCACTGGTCGTTTCAAACGATTTTCCATAATTTGGTGCAAGACCATTCCACGTCCAGATACCGCCCGCAAAAACGATCGGTCGTTGCAATTTTTTATGATTTGAAAAATGCAATTGGTATTCTTCTTTTGAATGATGGTAATAATCCCAATAAACCATACTAATTTCAGGAATCTTTGCAATCAAATCTTCTGGAAAATATACGTCTTTATCGTAATAGTCTCCTGACTTTGAACCGATTCTAAAAAACATATCGCTCCACATCATGGGCTGTAACTGATAGTTCCTGCAAATTTCCATTACTTTTTTCAGATGCTTTTCCATAATATCAAAGCGATCGATCAAACCATGCTGGGTTAAATAATGACCACGTCCCAGATCATGAGCTTCGTCCATCCCGATATGAATTTTTGACGTTTTAAAAGCGGCTGCGATCACAGAAATTGCACGATCTAAAAATTGATATGTTTTTTCCTCTTCCACAAGGAGAATATCACTTGTATCTCTCATGCCATTGGCAAATCCCCATTTTAGCGGATTAGTTAAATGAGCCAGCGTTTGAATACAAGGAATCAGCTCGATTCCTATTGTGTCTGCAAAAGCATCCAACGCCTTTAATTCCTCAAGAGAATAGGCACCACGACAATAACCAAAATAAGTATAATCAGGGATTTGATACGTATCTTCCATATAAAGCATGCAGCTATTTAATCCCATCTTGCTACAAAGAACAAAAAAGTGTTTCAGCTGATCAACAGTCATCACAGCATTTCTAGAAAGATCTACCATGGGCCCAATTTTTTCAAATTGCGGAAACTCTTCATAAACAAATTCTTCTTCACAGCGATCTAACCAGAGTGACAGCGCTCGAAAAAGATGGGCTTTTTCCTGAAAATAGATAAACGTTTCGTTTTCTTTAATTTCAATTTTTAATGAACCGTTACGCTGAATCAGTTGGAGTGGTTTTCCATTATCTGAAATAGTTAACGCTAATTCGTTTGTCGCAATTTCAAAAAAATCACGTATGACATCTGTAAGTTCGATTGAAACTTGCATAATAACCTCCTTGAAGTAATCGTTTTCATTTTCAGTATATAGCACTTGTAAAAAAAGAAAATAACTAGCTTGAAAGTACATAATCTGTTTATTTGACATAGTGAAAGTTGATGAATATACATAGCCAATCAGCTTCTGGAAAATAATAAATGAAAGAAAAAGCTAAAGGGATAAGTAACAGGTAGTAGCCTTAGCAAAAATTGAAAAAAGGCTTGAGTCAACGATTGGCAGAAGGTTCCCTTTGATGGCGACAATTATGAATAAGGAGTGAAACAGACATTTGACTTTTACCTAAAGGGCTGACGAATCGCATTGTAGATTGTAAGTTAAAAAAAGAGCTATTATTGAGGTTTCCTTGTAAAATCTCCTCGCAGTTCTGTTACAGCTTTTAGCTGTTTGTTTGATTTAAGGTTTGTTTTTTGTTATTGCGTTAACGTACGATTTTTTTCTTCAATTTTAATCATTGATTGCAAAGAGAACCAACTTAATGGCAAACAGAATAAAGGCACAAAAGCCACGATTGTCAAAATTGGGAAAAAGGTAGAGACAGCCGTCACGACAAAGATCCCCAGAATAATCGCTACGGTTTCAATCAAGCTACACAAAGATAGAAATAATGCTTGTTTGAAATATTGTGTGAATGACAAATCATAACGTAAAAATACTGGGAATAAATAAAGAATGACTATGACAGTTGCGATAAATAATAATAAGATCCCCATATGAATGAAAGGGTTTTGTAAATACACAGCTGCAATTCTCAGATCCATCCATAGAAATCCTAGTAACATGCCAGCAGCATAGCCTAGTTGATTTGTTGAAATAAACAGATTATTGAAGCTTGTTTGAAAATCTGAATATAAGACTTGCGGAATTTGTTTTTCTTCAAATAAATGATAGAAAAATTTGAGAACGGTAACACTTGCGGGAAAAGTTCCTAGTAGAATACAACCTTTTAATACCGATAAAAACCAAAATACTTGGAGCTTGATGAGAAAAAGCAAGAATTTTCCTAAAGAATAGGTGAAATCAAAAATAGAATGTGGTGATCGTTTATGTTGATTCATAGCTAAAACCTCCTTGTATTAGTCATACAGCTCTTTTTATTATAGTTAGGTTTATTTATGTTTTCTATCAGTATGCGATTATTACATAGCTTTTTCTACTTTTACATAGTTACTTTCCGACTAAGAGATAAGATATAGATATCCTCTAAATAAGTTACGCTTTATGCTGTTTTTACATAGCTTATGCTTTTTACATATTGCTGTTGCCTTGCTTTTTTTGTAAATTTAAAGCACAAACATGAAAGGGGTTTCATAAATGGCGATACGCGGAGATATCGAGGTACCTAAAGAGGTTGAATTAGATCATAGGACTTATCCAGAAACAGAAATGCTAAAAGAACGATTAGAATGGTTTCAAGATTTAAAACTTGGCGTGATTTTTCACTACGGACTTTATGCTCAAGCAGGAATCGTAGAATCTTGGCAACTTTCTGAAAAAGACCTTTGGTCAAGAGAAGGGCGTGAGTTTCGGAAAGATTTTAAACAACTGCAACTAGACTACTGGAATTTGATTAAAGAGTTTAACCCAGAAAAATTACAGGCAAAGAAATGGGCAAGTATATGTAAAGAAGCAGGCTTTAAGTATTGTATTTTTACAACGAAACATCACGATGGGTTTAATATGTACAATACTCTTGAAACAGAATATAAGGTTGGCGGTAAACAAAGCCCGTTTAAAAGAGATATTTTAAAAGAAGTTTTTGAGGCTTTTCGTAAAGAAGAAATAGCAACAGGAGCCTACTATTCAAAAGCCGATTGGTATTCGTCGTTTTATTGGTTAGATGACGATACGATCAAGGGGCGTCATGCGAGCTATGATACGGAACGTTACCCAGAAATTTGGCAACGTTACGTAAGTTTTGTTCATAATCAGATTAAAGAAATCACGCATAACTATGGTCATGTGGATCTTTTATGGTTAGATGCTGGTTGGTGTGGACAGAAAAAAGAAGACCTGGAAATGGATCGATTAGCAGAAATCGCTCGTGAGAAGCAACCGGAATTAATTATTGTGGATCGTATGATGGGGGGCAGACATGAGAACTATGTGACCCCTGAACGAAAGGTGCCAGAACTAGCTGAAATTCCCAATAAAGTTTGGGAAAGTAATATCCCGATTGGTGATGATTGGGGCTATGTACCAAATGATCGCTTTAAGAGTTCCCAAGAACTATTGAAAACTTTTGTCGATGTGGTCAGCAAAGGTGGGAATTTGATCTTAGGAGTTGGGCCAAAACCAGATGGTACCTTTACTGATGAAGAAACCAAAATCTTACAGGAAATTGGGAATTGGCTAAATATCTATGGAGAAGGAATCTATGAAACTCGCTCACAACCTAAAGAATGGCAAAATCAGTGGAAATTGACATACAGCAAAGATCAAACCATACATTATGCCTTTCAAAGTATTCGCTTTACACAAGAAAAAATATTTTTAGCTGACATTGAGGCCGATAAACATCATGTGATTAAAGATTTATCTACAAAAAAAGAATTAGAAGTATATACGGAAGAAGATCAAATATATATCCTCAGCAGTGAATTAGAGAAACCAGCAATTGGGCTGATTGGTCTTGAAATTTTAAAAAAGCCACAAGGATAGAGATGAGTGAACTTCATAAAAGGAGGTTAAAAAATGGCTGATGCATTACTTGATGTCAATAAAGAGAAAGAGAAAACAAAATGGTCAGAGATCAAAAAAAAATTATATAAAAGCCGACAGCTGTATGTTTTTGTCATTCCAGCATTGGTGGTGGTTGCTGTTTTTTCTTACGGTCCCATGTACGGCGTGATTATAGCATTCAAGGATTATATCCCATCATTAGGAATTTTTGGAAGTCCTTGGGTAGGATTTAAGCATTTCCAACGTTTTTTTGATTCCTACTATTTCTGGGATTTAATTAAAAACACGTTAGGTATCAGTATATATTCTTTGGTCGTAGGATTTCCGCTACCGATTATTTTAGCATTAGCACTAAATGAGTTGAAAGATGGAAAATTTAAAAAGTTTACGCAGACAGTGACTTATGCACCTAATTTTATTTCAGTCGTTGTCGTATGCGGTATGTTAATTGCTTTTTTGACGCCTTCCACCGGTATTATTAACCATCTATTGGTTTTTCTAGGTTTTGAGCGAATTAGTTTCATGACAGATCCTCGTTGGTTTAAAACGATCTACGTATTATCTGGGGTTTGGCAAGGAACAGGATGGGGTTCAGTGATTTATTTAGCTGCATTATCTGGTGTTGATACACAGCTTCATGAAGCTGCAACTGTTGATGGTGCAACGAGATGGCAAAGAATCTGGTATATCAACCTACCGACTATCATTCCTACTATGGTTATTTTACTGATCATGAATGTGGGGAGTTTGATGTCATTAGGTTATGAAAAAATCCTGTTGATGCAAAATGCGTTGAATATGGATTCTTCAAATGTGATTGCCACGTTTGTTTACAAACAAGGGTTGCTTGATGCACAGTACAGCTATGCATCAGCTGTCGGACTGTTCAATGCAGCAATCAACGCATTTTTATTGATCACAGTAAATAAAATTTCGCGTAAAGTCAGCGAAACAAGTTTATGGTAATGGAGGGAAAATAATGTATTCAAAAGCGATCCGATCATCGAAAGGTGACAAATTTTTCATGTTTCTCATCTACTTGTTTATTGCCATTGCCCTTTTGTTGGTTATTTATCCGTTGATTTATGTTATAAGCGCATCTATATCTAGTCCGACCTCCGTCAATTCTGGAGAAATGTGGTTATTGCCAAAAAAGATCACTTGGGATGGTTACAAAACGATTTTTACGTATAAAAGTATCTGGCAAGGTTACCGGAACACGATTTATTACACATTACTAGGAACATTTATCAATTTATTATGTACACTTCCTTGTGCATATGCTCTAGGAAGAGCAGAATTTTATGGGAAAAATCTATTTATGAAGTTTTTGATGGTTCCTATGTTTATCAGTGGCGGTTTGGTACCTACTTATTTATTGATTAAAAATCTAGGGATGAATGATTCGATTTGGGCGTTAGTTATTCCAGGGGCCGTTTCAGTTTATAATATTGCAATTACACGTA
Source organism: Enterococcus sp. C53 (assembly GCF_040887425.1). NCBI lineage: Bacteria > Bacillati > Bacillota > Bacilli > Lactobacillales > Enterococcaceae > Enterococcus > Enterococcus sp. C53. Next base: position 24,452 of record NZ_JBFOFT010000006.1, on the reverse strand, counting down.
CTTTCTTTCAATCCACCATTCCTAGAGAAATGGAGGAAGTGGCATTGATTGATGGATGTTCTGACTTTCAGATATTTATGAAGATTGTTTTACCTTTATCAATGCCAATTATTGCAGTAATGGGACTATTTTGCGGAGTGGCCCATTGGAATAGTTATTTTAGTGCGTTAATCTATTTAACAAACAAATCAATGTATTCGCTTCAATTAATCCTGCGAGAGATTTTAGTGAATCAAGATTTAACAAAAGGAACAACAGAGATGACAGCAGCGGCAGCAGAAGTAGCTTATAGTAAACAACAGCTTGCACAAGTCATTAAATATGGAGTAATGATCGTTTCGACATTACCAATCATTATGATCTATCCGTTTTTACAAAAGTACTTTGTTAAAGGTGTCATGGTTGGTTCTTTGAAAGGCTAACTAAAAAATAAATAAGAGAGTGAGTGGAATGAATGAAAAAATGTTATTTAGTAATTGCATCATTAGTGTTGACAACAACTCTTTTGGGTGCTTGTGGGAACAAGGGAAATACTGCTGGAAAAGAAGAAACTATTGCCGTTGAAAAAACCGGAATGCCAATCGTCAAAGAAAAAATCAACATGACGATGATGGCTCCTGGTGGAGAAGCAGAATGGGATGAGTTAGCTTCGGCTAAAGCGTTAGCGGAATTAACTGGAATCAATTTTGATTATATTACTCCGCCAAGTACAGATTTTGAAGCGAAATTGAATTTGGCTTTTGCTTCTGGTGAGTTACCTGATGTTATTTTTGGTGCAGGAAGTGGTCTTTCAAATGCCAAACAATCAGATTATGGATCACAAGGAATTTTAATTGCCTTGGAGGATTTGATTGATGACTATGAGCCAAATTTAAAGAAAATCCTTGATGAGAACCCAGAGTTCAAAAAATCAATTACTGCACCAGATGGTCACATTTATTCTTTACCACGATTATATCCAGAAGATACCTCTAGCCCTCTTTATATCTCACCTTTATGGTATAACGGCGAGTGGCTAGAAAAATTAGGGGTAACCGAATTGCCAAAAAACACGGATGAGTTATATAAATTGTTGAAGCGATTCAAAGAAGAAGACCCCAACGGTAATGGCAAACAAGATGAGATTCCGTTATCAGACGGCAACAAGTTGGCCATTATTCGTACGTGGTTGCTACCTGCTTTTGGTATGAAATCTCTAGGAATCGAAGAAGTTAAGGGAAAAGTGCGTTATGCTGCTGCATCGGCTAACTATAAGGAATATTTAACGTATATGAATAAACTTTATTCTGAAGGATTGCTGGACCCAGAAGTCTTCTCGCAGTCAGAAGAAAAGTATCAAGGAAACACACAAACAGATAAAGTCGGTTTATTTGGCGCGTATGCTTCATACATGGCTACTGGTAAAATGCCTGAGGATTCTTTATCAGATCCAATGTTTTCACCAGTTACTTCAAGTATTCAAAATACACCTTTAGCACCGGGTCATCCTCGTGTAACAACTGGAACGTTTGCGATTACCAATAAATGTAAAAGTCCAGAGGCAGCAATGCGATGGGCGGACTATCTTTACACAGAAGAAGGCCAAGATTTAATGACAAAAGGTCCAGAAGGGGCATTTTGGAAATATGAAACAAACGATTCTGGAGAAAAAGTTCGGGTATATACAGGTGAAAATAAACAAAAGATGGAAGAAGACCGTGGGAAAATTGCAATGGATTATGGCTTAGTCGTACCGGGATTAGAAGACGATTATGCCTAAAGTGTTTTAGCTAATGTCAACGATCCTGATCCTAGTGTATGGACGGAATTTCGCATGAAAGAAATCAATGAGAAAATCATGCCCAATACCGAGGTACCTTTCCCAATTGTTTATATGACGAAAGATGAAGCAGATCAAATTGCGATCAACGCGACGGACATTCGGACTTATGTAGAGCAAATGGAAGCTAAATTTATTACAGGTGTGGAAAGTTTGGCTAAATGGGATGAATATGTCAGTACATTAAAATCAATGGGATTAAATGACTTTGTCAGCACTTATCAAAATGCATATGATCGTTGGGCTAAAACCGAATAATCATCTTTAACATCAAAGTGGACGTTTGGGATGTTCCTAGCGTCCAGCTTTGTTTGAACAAAATATCAAGAGTTTGGAGAAACCAAAATGAGATCATTAGCAACTAGCATAGCGATGATGGTCAAACAAATGGTTTCATGATAAAGATCAAAGAGAACGAGTATCACACTGACTAAATAATTTTGCCAAATCATGGTAAATATAAATGAGAAAAAGAATGAACCAACATAAACGATGATCATTGGGTTCACTGACTGAAGGGAATCAGTGGATAAAACGATAGAAAAGGAAGGAAATTTTAAATGGATACATTTCCACAAAACTTTCTGTGGGGAGCAGCGGCTTCTGCCCCTCAGACAGAAGGAGCTGCTTTGGTTGATGGCAAGAGCCCATCAACTTGGGATAAGTGGTTTGAAATAGAACCAGAATTGTTTTATAACGGAACAGGACCAGAAAATACCTCTAATACGTATTATCAATACAAAGAAGATGTTGCCTGTATGAAGGCAATGAATTTAAATTCCTATCGGACATCGATTGCTTGGACTCGTCTTTTACCGGATGGCAAGACATTAAATCCGCAAGCTGTTGATTTTTACCGAGCCTATTTTCAGGAAATGCTGGATAATGGCATTGAGCCGATCATCAATTTGTTCCATTTTGATATGCCTTGGTGGCTGATGGAAAAAGGTGGCTGGGAAGTTCGTGAGTCAGTTGATCATTTTGCATTTTACGCAAAGACTGCGTTTGAAGCTTTTGGCGATTTAGTAAAAAAATGGGCGACGTTCAATGAGTCTCTTGTACACATCGAATGTGGGTATATGGGAGATGCACATTGGCCCAAGGTGCATGATTTTAAACGAGCTATACAAGTTGCCTATCACACACTACTAGCGCATGCGAAAGCTGTAAAGGAGTACCGGCGCTCTTCTTTTAATGACGGACAAATTTCTATCATTCTCAATTTAGCACCCGTTTACTCTAAAAGCGAAGAAGCTGAAGACGTGGCTGCTGCAAAGTGGGCAGACCTGTTTTATATTCGCAGCTTTCTGGACTGTGCGGTACGAGGTACTTTTCCAGAAGAGCTGGTAGAGGTATTACGAGAAAGTGATTTGCTTCCTAAAACAGAAACAGGTGATAAAGAAATTTTTGCGGAGAATACAGTAGACTTTATTGGTTGTAATTATTACCAGCCATTACGTGTTCAAGTACCTCAAGAAAAGAAACGACCAATCACAGGACTAAGAGATTTATTCCGAGGTTATGATTGGCCGGAGAAACGAATTAACCCACATCGTGGCTGGGAGATCTATCCGCGGGGAATCTATGATATTGCGATGCGGTTAAAAAAACAGTTATAGCAATATCCCTTGGTATATTTCAGAAAACGGGATAGGTGTGTCGCAAGAAGAACGGTTCAACAATAAAGAGAATATGATTGACGACAACTACCGAATTGATTTTTTATTTGAACATTTGACGCAACTGCAGCAGGCAATTTCAGAAGGTTCTCCTTGCTTTGGGTATCATATGTGGACATTTGCTGACTGTTGGAGTTGGTTGAATGCCTATAAAAATAGATATGGTTTTTATCGTGTCGATCTGGACAATGGCTATAAACGGTTACCGAAACAATCAAGTTTATGGATGGCACAGGTAATCGCTGAAAACCGCTTAGTTGAACCGTTTGCTCAAAACTCAAGTAGTCATTAAAGGCTAGTAAAGAAAAAAACGATAAATGATTTACTTTTTCCAACTTTTTCTTTCAGTGCGAAGAGTTCTGCAATGAAATAAGTAATGGCATGGCCAACTTTTTAAATGACTGTTCCATGGTACTTCGCGCTATCAAAAATTTTGTTTACGATTGTTTGATATAAAAGTAAGGTGGATCGGAATATCTTCCATTCTAGAAATTATAGCGTCAGTATTGCTTCTTTCGGTTTTTTTGCTATTATTAAGTAGGAGAAACCATAAAGGAGCGAGACAAATGTCAAAAATTTTAGTTTTTGGTCACCAAAATCCAGATACAGATGCAATTGGAGCGGCAATCGCCTTTTCGCACTTGCAAAATCAACTAGGAAAAGAAACTGAAGCTGTAGCTTTAGGTACACCTAACGAAGAAACACAATATGCATTAGATTACTTTAAGTTATCTGCCCCACGTGTCGTTCAATCAGCAAAAGAAGAAGCAACACAAGTGATGCTAGTGGACCATAATGAATTTCAACAAAGTATTTCTGATATTGCAGAAGTAGAAATTTTAGCGGTCGTTGATCATCATCGGATTGCAAATTTTGAAACAGCAAATCCACTTTATTACCGAGCTGAACCAGTAGGTTGTACAAGTACAATCATTTTGAAGTTATATAAAGAAAACCAAGTAGAACTTCCTAAAGAGATTGCTGGCATTATGCTTTCTGCAATTTTATCTGATACATTGCTATTCAAATCACCAACATGCACATCAGAAGATGAGGCAGCTGCAAAAGAACTTGCAACAATTGCAGGCGTTGATTTGACAAGCTATGGGTTAGATATGTTAAAAGCCGGTACAAATCTTAGCGATAAATCAGCTGCAACCTTACTTGATCTTGATGCCAAAAGCTTCCCAATGGGAGAAGCTAATGTTCGTATTGCACAAGTGAATACAGTCGATTTAAGCGAAGTAATGGCTCGTCAAACGGAACTGGAAGAAGCGATGACTGAAGAAATGGCTAAAAATGGATATGACCTCTTTGTCCTAGTGGTAACGAATATCCTAGATAGCGATTCGGAATTATTAGTGGCAGGTCAAGGATTAGATAAAGTCGAAGAAGCTTTCCAAGTTAAATTAACGAACAATCGTGCCTTATTAAAAGGAGTTGTTTCTCGTAAGAAACAAGTCGTTCCTCAGCTAACAGCAGTTTTTAACTAAGCTAGCTAAGGGGTTGCTAACACCTTTTATTCGATAGTTATTAAAGAGCCTGACAGCTATTTGTTCCAGGCTCACAATGCCAGCCTAGCTTGTTCGATCAAAATGAGGTTGGAACAGAAGTGATCCAGCTTTAAAAAATAAGCCGAAGAATCCGAAAATAGTTGCTCGTATTTTTGGGATTCTTCGGCCTATTTCCAATTGAGCTAGGGAAAACGAGAAGGGGAAAAAATGAACTATTTTTATTCACAAAATCACCAGCAGTTGCTTAGCAAACTAGTAAACAATGCTGTTTTTCCAACTTTGATTGAGTATTTGCATCATCATCAAGAAGAAGACATTATTTTGAGAGAGTTGAAAAAAAATTTTGATCAACCGAAATTTGAAGCTTTTCTTGATCAGTTGATTGATGAAAATCTAATCAAGCGGGAAAATCGTCGTTATAAGTTGAATTTTCCAATATTTGAGGAAGAAACTTATCAAAAAGAAATTGAAGAAGCTGCAGCCCAGATTTTACAAGCTATTAGTCATTTGTCGCAAACGGAAAAACAGTTGGTTATGGGAAATGAATGTTGGCAAGAATGTTTCGTGTCTAATTCAACCTATTTTTATGCAACCTTAGAAGATCTTATTCCTGTGACGAGACAGGTTGCTGGCAATGAGAATTATCGATTTGTTTCTTTAAATTATCATAACAAGTTATCTTATTCTCTTGCCAATTATTTTTATTTACAAAAGAAACAATTACCTGTGCCATCAGAATTTTTAAAACTTGTAGAACTGATCGGTGACGTCAACGAAACTTATTATTTTGATCAAGTTGAAGTAATCATTGAGCGTATCCAAGCTCAAAAATATAAGAATCGTCGTTCCAGTATCTTCTTTGATTCACTGATCTTGTCGAATACTGTTAAAGTTGTGAAAACTGATGATCAGCTCAACTATCAATTAGCATTGCCGTTGGTTAAAACGGCAAACAGCAGAAGACAACTACCCAAAATCGCTGCTGGAAGAACCGTGGAAGAGCATGCTTATATTGCTAGAAAAGTCTATGATCGTCTTATCAAGGAACTAAATTTAGCAGATTTTTCTTATATAGAAAAAATCAACTGAAAAATTTTTAGACTCAACTGTTAATAATCCTCAGACATCAAAGTTATCAGAAATGACTAGCTTTGATGTTTTTTATGTAAAGTTCAATCATTTATGTCTATTGTAAAGGATTCTTTATTAGCAATATCATCCGAAAAATAAAAAAACAGTTCAAGGCACTTAGACTTACTTGTCCTGAACTGTTTTTCTTATTTGCCACATCATCATTCCTAAACACGAAATGAAGAGTAATTCAAGAAAATTACTAGTGATTTGAATATTTGCTGGATCAAAAGTTGGCGCTAACGCTAATACAAGAAAAGAAAAGACACTATAGACAAAGCAGAATAGTGGGATTAGTTGCATTAAAAGTGGCAAGCGTAACTTTTTGAATATTAGTGAAAAAATAAAGTAAGTAAAGATGGATAAAATGATAACCAGTCCATTCAGTATAAAAAAGAACAATGAATTTTGGTTAAAGGAATAGAATAAAACGGTCAGCAATGCGAGCAACCTAGATGCAACAAAAATTGTAGCAGCTTCATCCATCTTTTTGGGGATTTGTTTTTTCACATATGTTCGAAAAGCCAATGAAAAAATAAAACCACACAAAGATGAAAGAATTAGCAAGAAGAGGCTCTCATCTACCTGACTTAAACCGGGGTGATCTAACAATAACCAGCCAAAGGCATTACATGGTATATCGGAAGATCTGAAATAGGAATAGCATAAGAACAAAAAAAGTGTCAATAGGGCGAAAAGCGTCCCTATGTGCAAAAATGTACTTGTCTGTCGTTTCGTTTTCATATATTCTCCTGATAAAAATAGTGTTAATCAGATATATGATAACAAAATGATGAGTATATGTCGATGCTTTTTAATGGAAATAAAAAATAAAGGCTTTTTTTATATGGTAAATTTCATTTTAACTTCAATTACAAGTTTTCAAACTAATTTAATTAAAGGTTTTACTAATGATGTGCCTCACTTAAATGTTTTTATTCACAAAGAATTTTAGTGAAAACATTGATTATTACTTATGAGTTAATAATAGATCAGTTTGATGTAGATTTTCCCAAAAGTATATTTATTCTCTATTTTAAAAAAGGAGAAGTTTGAACATGAAATGCCTGAAAAAAGAATTAAATTTTTTCAGAACTAGACAGACAAAATGAGGAGCATGACAAAAAAACAAGAGGTACTTATAGGTTGTTAGGTCATTTTGATTGTGAACAATTATTTGGAAAAAAGAAAAAATTAAAATTTAAGCCTTTTTTGTTCTAAATGATGATAAAACGATTATAATAGAATTATAAAGAGAGTTGGTGATACGAATGAAAATAATAAACCGAGCCATAGGAGTCACTCATGTTCTCAGTGTTGCCTCTTGTGGATATTTAGATTTATATTCACTTCAGCAGCCCATCGTAGCCAATAATAATATCTTTCAGATATCATTGACCGATAGCTTGCTTTTAAGTATTTTTTTATTTTCCGTGATCTTTATCGGAAATATTTTTGGCAGCTTTGCTAGTTTTTTTAATTTCACAATTTATCCACTGCTTACCTTAGGATTAGGACTAGCTGGTCTTTTAGCATTATTGCTCTTTTCAAGAACGATGAGCTTATTTTTGATTTTGTTTGGTACGATTTGTTTATTTCAAATTGTGGTTAGTGGATGGGAAATATTTCGTTCGACTATTTTGATGAAGATCGGAGACTAAAGAAGTGAATCCAATTATATTAAAACGTAAAGTAAATAATATTCCATTATTAGAAGTTGTCCTAACCGAATTAAGAGCTGAAAAAATTCCGATAATTATTTATTATCATGGTTGGCAAACGAGTAAAGAATTAGTTTTGACACAAGGAAGAAAGTTTGCTAAACAAGGATTTCGTGTCTTACTACCAGATGCAATGAACCATGGTGAAAGAAAGCAAGTAGTTTCTGCTATTCCTTCCTTTACCTTTTGGAATAGTATTTATGGAAATTTATTTGAATTTGAGACTTTATTGAAGCACTTAGAAAAACGAGATGTTCTTCATGAAAAAGTAGCTGTAGGTGGCGTTTCAATGGGGGGGATGACAACTTGTGCGTTGTTAACAAAACATCCGCATTTGGTTGGTGGTATTTGTCTGATGGGTTCCCCTGCGCCTGAACAGTATGCTAAAGAAATTTACAAAAGAGCTCATCAGTACCAATACATACTGCCGAACGATTATTTTGATTTAATTTCTTGGGTCGAAAAATATGATTTATCTTTGCAGCCAGAAAAACTAGCTGGGCGACCTTTATATTTTTGGCACGGTGAAAAAGACGAGAAAATTCCCTTTCAACAAACCAATGATTTTGTGAAAAACAATCAAAAAGAACGTTATGGTCAAGGAATTGTTTTTGATTATTCGCAAACCGAAAAGCATATGGTAAAAATCCCATTGATGGATACAGCAACCAAATTTTTGGTGCAAATGATGAATGAATCCAAAGAATAGAAAAGACAGGTGTATTCTGATTTTTTATAACAAATTAAATAGATAAAGAAGTAAACAATGCTATGAAATAAGCAAAGTTGAGGTTGAGAAAAAATCGTTTAGCATCAAGAAATACGAAAGAATATCCAAAAATTGACAAGAAACACAAACACTGGTTTTTGCTATTGATGGATACTTACTAGGTGTTTCTCAAATTTTTAGTCAATTTCGGCAAATTTTTTGAAGTTGTTGCTCCTTAAACACCGTTTATTCGTTTTAGAGATACTAGAAGAGGAGGCTATTTTTGGCTTAGTCTCATTCTTTGCTATTTTTCTAGTTCATATCTGAAACTAGAAAATAGATGGAGATAACGTACATTTTTCTAATAAAATGGAGTAACTGGCTTTCGATTCTAGTGAACTTTTATTAAAAAGATGCTGGCGTGCAGATGATTTTTACGATATTTCTACATTTTATCGCTTTCAAGTTTGCTATAATAATAGAAAACAGAAAAAAGTTTTCTATTGTGAAAGGAGCAATCTATGCCAACATTAGCTGATGTTGCTAAAAAAGCAAATGTATCCAAAATGACGGTGTCTCGTGTCATCAATCACCCGGAACAAGTAACGGATGAGTTAAAAGAATTAGTTTTTTCTGCGATGGCAGAATTAGATTATCGCCCCAATATTGCAGCAAAAGCACTCGTTTCTAATCGGTCACAAATCATCAAACTTTTCATCCTTGAAGAGATTGATACAACAGAACCGTATTATATGAATTTATTGATGGGAATTGCAAAATGTATTGGAAAAGCGCACTATTCTTTGCAGTTGGTAACCAATGATGCATTTGACGTAGGGTCTTGCGACGGCTACATCATTACAGGGGTGAGAGAAAAAGATTTTGACTGGATCGACCGATTGGAAAAACCAGTCGTCCTTTTTGGTGAAAATCGTTTTGGCTATGATTATGTAGATAGCGATAATCATTATGGCACAGCAAAGGCTTCACAATATGCTATGGAATGCGGTTACGAGACCATTATTTATATTGGGATTGACGAGGATGAGCCATTTGAGTTATCAAGAGAAGCAGGCTACCTTTCAGTTATGGAAACAGCCAACATGAAGCCGCAAATATTACGTTTCCCAAATCATTCGACAATGGCAGAGAAATATCTTGCCGATCATTGGTCAACTATTAAACCAAAGACTTGTTTTATTTGCAGCTCTGACCGACTAGCTTTAGGGATTGTAAGAGGTATTGCTAAAGAAAAGGGAAAAATTCCTGAAGATTTTGGAGTCATTGGCTTTGATGGTGTATTTTTAGACCAAATCAGTTCACCCAAATTAACTACGGTAAAACAAGACATCGTACGAATGGGTGAAGTTTGTGGTGAAATGTTGTTAAAAAAAATTACCGAAAAAGGAGAAAGTCAAGGATATCGTCGATTTTTCCCTGAATTGGTCATTCGAGAAACGACCAGATGACTGTCGAAAGAGGTTAAATTTAGTTATGGTTACTATGGAAAATGAAAAAATTATGCTATGATTGAGAAAAGTTCCATTTATGAGAAGGATGGTTTAAAATGAATGAAATTAGACGGAAACATTTTCGTTTTCCTGCCTATGATGACGAAATTGGCGTCAAACTAGCAAAAAACCAAAGGCGTGTTTTATTTGATGGACAGGATGATCTATTAACCGAAAACAATAATCAACCAATGTTTGAGCAAATGCAAGAATTTCACTTTGCTCAAGGCGATGCTAGAGAACAACGCAAACGTCGAAATTTGAGCAATTCAAAAAAATCAACAATTCCAAAAGAAAATTTAGTCAGACACAAAGAACAGCTTCCTGATTATCATACGCATCAAGCAAGTAATCGCCCATTGACTAATCAGCGGACGAGAAAAGCGGCTGATTCAATGAATAGTCAGAAGAGTCAAGAGCAGCACACAAGTACCAAAGCCTATACATCGAACCAACAAAAAAATGGTCGTGGGCGTTCTTACTTTGTACCTAAGTATGTGCCAGCATCAATTATTCCTGATCCAAAAGTATCTAGTATTTCTGACGCAGAACTAGTTGATTCAATGAAAAAAATGAAAGATTCATATTTGTTATTTGATAATGAACCGGTACCTTACCAAACAAAAAAAGCCGGCTCTCCTTCTGTACAACCTTTTAACAAAGCTGAGAAAGAACCACTCAGTGCGACATCAAAAAGAAAAGATAAAAATCATGGTGTTTTAGAAAGATCATTAAAAGGATTGATAGAAGAACAAGGGAATTCTTTGGGAGAAAATAGCTATTTTAAATAATGGAAAGCCTGGATAACTCCTTTCGTGGATTGATCCAGGTCTTTTTGTATAAAGAAAGAAGGAAAGGTTTCTATGAAAAAACAAATGAAGCAAATAGGGTTTTATGAGGGATTACCATTGACTGACAAAAATAGTTTTTTAGAAAAGTTGGCAGAAACTCCGGTTCCTAAAAAAAGGGAGTTATTGGTGGAGATTTCAGCGGTTTCAGTGAATCCAGTGGATGTAAAATTTAGAATGCAGACGCCAAAACAAGAGTCTTTTACTGTTTTGGGATTTGATGCGGTAGGGAGAATAGTTGCAAAAGGTCCCCAATCTGAAAACTTTGAGATAGGAGACCGTATTTATTATGCTGGTTCAGCAAAACAACCAGGTAGTAACCAAGAATATCAGTTGGTAGATGAACGAATTGTGGCAAAAGCACCAGAAAATCTCACGGACGAAGCTAGTGCAGCATTACCGTTAACTGCGATCACCGCCTATGAACTCTTATTTGAGAAATTTCAATTGATTCCTAAAGAATCAGCGAATAAAGGTAAAAAAATATTGGTCATCAACGGTGCTGGAGGTGTCGGTTCGATTCTCACACAATTAGCAAAATGGAGTGGGTTAGAGGTGGTTGCGACAGCCAGCCCCAAAAACTTTCAATGGTTAAAAGAAAATGGGGTCGATCATCCAATTGATTACCATCAAGAGTTAAAGCCTCAACTAGAAAAGGTTGGGATAAGCACCGTCGATGTCGTAGCGGTTTTACATGATATCCGTCCCTATCTAACTGAGCTGGCAGAAATGATTCAACCTATGGGGAAAATTGGGATGATCGTAGGACTTGATGGACCAATCGATATTGCAAGTTTTAAAAATTTATCTGTTTCATTTGAATGGGAGTATATGTTTACTAAAACGGATTATGGTCAACTAATCGAGACACAAGGGGAAATATTAAAACATTTGACAGCATTGGTAGAAGAAGAAAAAATCCATACTACTTTAGGAAAAGTATACAGAGAAGGCATCAGCAAAGAGACTTTAAAGCAGGCAACGAAAGAAGTAGAGACTGGAAAAGTACATGGTAAAGTAGTGATTACTGGAGGTTTTGCTAGTAACGAAATAGCGACTGAAAAGTAGAAATATACTTTTCAGTCGCTAACCAATCATTTAAGAATGTTATTCAAATTGTTCTGCAGAATCAAGAGTATCAAAAGGTTCTTTTGAACGATTTGCAGAAAAAGGATTGAGAGAACCTTTTACTTCGAGATATTTCACTTTGTTTAACGTATAAGATAAGATGGAGCAACTGAGTAAGGTATAAACAAAATGTGTTACATCCAGATATAATAAAGAAACAACCAAGATACCAAATGTAATCAAGAATAGACTTTTACCGATCTTGATATGGAAATATTTTTCAAAGGCTTGGTAAATAATGTCTGTTCCGCCAGTGCTTCCACCAAAGCGAAAGACCAGACCACAACCGATACCAGATAATACACCAGTCATCAGGCTATTGAGTAAAAGACTGTGGACAGCAAAATGGACGTTTAAACCTTCCCACAAATGTAAAAAGAACACTAAGGCAAAGGTTCCGACAATCGTTCGCAGAAAAGACTGCTTACCAAAAATGAATAATGAAACCAATAGCAATGGTAAATTGATAATAAGTGATGTAATGGAAGGAGCAAAACCGAATAAATTATTAAGTAAAAGGGCAATTCCTGTTACACCACCATCTGCTAATTTAGCAGGAACATTGATCCCGGTCACAGCTAAACCATAAAGTGCAGCGCCAAAACTGATACCAACCAGATCAATTAATAGAATTATTTTTTTCATTCTCAAACCTCTTTTCTTTTGAAAATTTTCAGCAACTTCTTTATTATACTTATTAGTTAAGAATCTTCAATAGATAATTTGAAAATTTTTTTCAACATTTAAAGGATGTTCAAGGAAAGGAGTAACTATGCGAGCAGCTGATCTATTAACACTCATCACAACTTCTCCAACGAAAAGAGAATATAAAGGCATCTATTGTGATCTTCATGATAATCTGCAGGCTTTGACGAGCATTCGAAGAAAAGGTGAGACTCAATGTGTGTTTTTATTTGAACCAAATAAACCCAATCTGCCGATGAAAGAGTTGCTTATTTTCTTGATGAAAAATCGTGAAAAAGAAATTTTGTATCAAAAAGGTCAAGAATTTTACCCATTATACGGAGTGAAAGAAAGAGCAAACCAGCTAGTCATTTGAGAAAAAATAGGAATTTCGAGAAAAATTGAACGTTTATGACTCTAAAACGATCATTTATTACTTTTTTTTATCTTTGGACAAAACTTACAGTATAATAATTTATGAACAAGCCAGTAAAAATTATCTCCCCCACGAGGTTTCTGCTTTACTGGCTGTTTTTTTATATTCAAATAAATTAGACACATTTCTCGTTCAAATTCGTGAGATGTGTCTTTTTTTATATAAAAGAAATACATAGAGTTTGAAGAAATATATTTCTTCTTTCTTTCCATTTTCTTTCCATTTATTGATTAAGGACTTTATTGCTAGTTTGAAGCATATTCAGAGAATTGCCGGGGTGTTGGATTTACAAATGATGAACTATGCATCTTTTTTGTTCTTTTCAGACAACTTAGTTGGGGATTTTTTCGTCTATGTTTATACTTAAATTAGAATGGAAAGGAAGATCCTATGAATAATTTTTTTCAAACGCTTGTTGAGCGAAAAGGAGAATTGATCTCCGCAACATTTCAGCACTTATCAATTTCATTAATTGCCTTATTGATTGCGATTGTTATTGCAATCCCATTAGCTATTTGGGCAGTGAACCATAAAAAAATGGCAGAAGTATTGTTGCAGATAACCAGTGTTTTACAGACGATCCCATCTTTAGCTTTATTAGGATTGTTGATCCCCTTCGTTGGAATCGGAACAGTGCCAGCGTTGATCGCATTAGTGATCTATGCGTTATTACCAATTTTTCAAAATACGTATATCGGACTTAGTGAAATTGATCCATCCATTGAAGAAGCAGCAGTTGCTTTTGGTATGTCACGCATGAGACGGTTGATCAAAGTGGAATTGCCAATCGCGTTACCTGTTATTATTTCAGGTATTCGGACAGCCCTTGTCTTGATCATTGGAACAGCAACGTTAGCAGCATTGATCGGTGCCGGTGGCTTAGGAACGTTTATCTTATTAGGAATTGATCGAAATACGCCAGTTTTGACTCTGATCGGTGCAATCAGTTCAGCTTTGTTAGCGATTATTTTCAGTAGTTTAATCAGACTTCTTCAACATTTGAAACCTCGATATACAGTTATCACTTTATTGCTTATCTTTTTGGGAATCGGTGGAATATCTTTGTATCAAAGCGGACTCTTTAAAGAAGATAAGGTGACAATTGCTGGGAAATTAGGTTCAGAACCAGATATTTTGATTCAAATGTATAAAGAATTAATTGAAGATAATTCAGATGTTGAAGTTGAATTAAAACCGAACTTCGGCAAAACCAGTTTTCTTTTTAGTGCATTGGAGAATCAACAGATCGATATTTATCCGGAATTTACAGGAACTGTTTTAGAAAGCTTAGTTAAAGTACCTGATGACTTAAAAAATAAAGAATTGAATGAAAAAGAAACCTATAATCAAGCGAATCGCTTATTAGGTGAACAATTTGAAATGACACTTCTTCAACCAATGGCGTATCAAAATACCTATGCTTTAGCGGTGAAGCGATCATTTGCCAAAGAAAATGGGCTAAAAACCATTTCTGATTTGGGAAAGATTGAAGATCAGATAAAAGCCGGTTTCACATTAGAATTTATTGATCGTTCGGATGGCTATAAAGGAATCCAAGAACTTTACAAGCTTAATTTTCCAAGTGTCCAAAGTATGGAACCAAGTTTACGCTATCAAGCCATCGATAACGGAGATGTCAATGTAGTAGATGCTTATTCGACGGATAGTGATCTAAAACAATATGACCTTGTCACCTTAGAAGATGATCAGGGATTATTTCCAGATTATCAAGGAGCTCCTTTGATGACCAAAGCCTTTGCGAAGGAACATCCAGAAATCGTTGCAGCTCTAAACAAGCTCGCTGGCAAAGTAACAGAATCTCAAATGATTGAAATGAATTATCAAGTGAATGTAGAAAAACAACAACCTGCGGAAGTAGCGCATGCATTCTTGGAAAAAGAAGGACTACTGAAGGAGGGGAATAAATGAATAATCTGATAGAATTCAAGCAAGTCCAAAAGAAATTTGGCGAAAAATATGCAATTAAAGAACTAAACTTATCGATTGAACAAGGGGAAATCTTTGTTTTGGTGGGTCCCTCTGGTAGCGGGAAGACGACCTCGCTTAAAATGATCAATGGTCTATCTCAGCCGAGCGCAGGGGAGATATTCTTCAAGGGTAAATCGTTAAAAGACTATGATTTACAAAAAATGCGGTGGAAAATGGGCTATGTTTTACAACAAATTGCGTTGTTTCCAACTATGACTGTCCAACAAAATATCGAAGTTATTCCAGAAATGCTAGGATGGGAAAGAAGAAAAAGAGAAAAAATAGCTGACCAATTACTTGAGAAAGTCGGACTTGATCCTACAATCTATCGAAATAGAATGCCGCAGGAATTATCCGGTGGAGAGCAACAACGGATCGGTATCGTCCGTGCTTTGGCAGCTAGCCCAGAAGTTATTTTGATGGACGAACCATTTAGTGCTTTAGATCCTTTGTCTCGAGCTTCTTTACAAGACCTTGTACTTTCCTTACATCGAGAATTAGGCACAACGATCGTCTTTGTGACGCATAATATGGATGAAGCCATAAAATTAGGAGATCGGATCGCTGTCATGAAAGAGGGCGAATTAATTCAATGTGACCAACCCGACCAGTTGTTGACTCAGCCTAAAAATGAATTTGTACGGAGCTTTTTTGATGAAACGATTCAACAAAAACAACAAACAGTAAAAGAGCTGATCGTAGCTGACGATTACAGCAAAGGACTTCATCAAGCGGATTTTCCAGATGTTTACTTAAGTACACCGCTGACTGAAGTATTCGAATTATTGATCCAACATGAAGCAGTAAATATTCGAGAAAATGAGGAAAATCTAGGGGAGATTACAAGAAAAGATATCTTCACTTATTTATCTAGAAAGGAAAGGGAAAATGAAAGAATATGATGAAGTTGTGATTGGTTCTGGCGTAGCTGGTATGAGCGTGGCTTATGGGTTAAAAAAAGCAGGGAAGAACGTCTTGATCATCGAAGAAAATCTTTGGGGTGGTACTTCTCCTAATCGAGGATGTGACCCTAAAAAAATTCTACTAAATAGTGTGGAAGCAAGAAAACGAATTGAACAGTTGTTGGGTAAAGGATTCAGCGAAGTACCAACTGTTGATTGGCAAGAACTACAAGCATTTAAGCGCAGTTTTACAGATCCAGTTTCAAAGAATCGTCAAAAAGAATTAGCAGCAGCTGACATTGATTATCTAGCTGGAACAGCACGCTTTATCAATGAAAATACGATCATTGTAGGAGAAGAAAAAATTTCAGCTGAACATTTCATTCTTGCTACTGGTCAACGACCATCGATTTTACCTATTGATGGGAATGAATTTTTACAAACAAGTACTGACTTTTTATCATTAAGTGAATTGCCTCAGGACATTATTTTTATTGGTGCAGGCTATATTGCATTTGAATTAGCGATGATCGCTCATGCTTCAGGAAGCAATGTCACGATCGTTCACCATAATCAACGACCATTAAAAGAATTTGACGAACAATTGGTCAAACAATTAGTTAAACAAATGGAAGCAGCCGGGATTCGATTTGTTTTTGATTTTGAGTCACAGCGAATCATTCAAGAAGGAACGCACTATTCCTTGCAGTCAAACGATCAAGAACTACAGGCAGATGCGATTTTTTGTGCCACTGGAAGACAGCCAAATGTTGAGCGACTAGACCTGGAAAAGGCGAAGGTAGAAACAACGAAACATGGTGTTGTTGTTAATGACTATCTTCAAACGAGTAATCCAATGATTTTTGCTTGCGGGGATATCATCTCACGGACAGAGCCAAAATTAACGCCAGTTGCTACCTTTGAAGGAAATTATGTTGCAAACTATGTATTAGGAAATACTAAAGAAAAAATTAGTTACCCTTCCATCCCTACGATCGTTTTTACTAGTCCGAAATTGGCTCAGGTCGGGGTAACAAAAAAACAACTCACTGGACAAGAAGAAGTAGTAGAAATTGATATGACCAATTGGTTTACCTATCATTGTGTGAATGAACCACTTGCTAAATCCCAAATGATCTATGACAAAGCTGGGTATTTGATTGGTGCCAGTGTCCTTAGTGAACAGGCAGATGATTTAATCAATGATTTGAATTTATTGATCAGTCAACATACAAAAAAAGAAGAATTAGAGCAGTGGATCATGGGTTATCCAACGGTAGCGAGTGATTTATCCTATTTATTGAAATAAAAAATACAGTGTATTGATTATGTAAAAAAACGATTAAATATAAAAAAATAAACGCTTAAATCTGTGGCTGAAAATGTCCTCGAATTTAGGCGTTTTTTCTATTGTAGTGAAAATGATAAAAAGATTATTTTAGTGAAAGGCTCTTTATAGAGTTCTCTAAAAGATCCGGTAGTAAATATTTTAATAATAGATATCTTGAGTGTTATTTTTATTAAAATATTACCTCGCAGAAAAGCACGAATCTTATAGGTTGATCACTACTTTTTTAATATTATTATACTTATATTTTAATGAAATGGTAGACATACTTATTTTCGTACATTAAAATTAATAATAGAGGAGAATAGAGAAAACAAAGCGTTTGTAAATTTTGAGGGATTAGGAGGGGAAAATGAAGCAATTACTAACGAAACAAAGTTTAAGACAGCTAGCACTCTTAGAGTTACTCTGGAGCAACGAATGGCTGACGATTGCAGAGATCGTCAAAAAAATAGGTGGGGTTGAAAAAACGATCCGAACAGACATCAAACAACTGAATGAAATAATTGAACCTTTAAAAATAGAGACTTCGGTAAAATATGGCGTTTTTTTAAGTAAAGACTTAGGTGTTTCAAAATCATATGTTTATTCGCTTTTTTTACAAAAAAGTGTCGAATGTCAAATGTTGGAAATGATATTCATCAATCCCATGATGAAAAGAGGGGAACTATGCGATCAACTCTTTATTTCAGAAACACAACTCAATCGATTACATAATAAAATGAATATTTTAATGAAAAAATACGAAATAAAAATCACAAATGATTTGAAATTGATCGGACACGAAAAAAATATCCGTAAACTTTTCTCTAGTTTGTTCTATGAAAAATACCTTTCACCCGATTTACTTTTTAAAACAGAAGAATTTCAACTGATTGATACAGTACTTGATATTTTTTATAAACAAAATAAAGAGAAGATGGTTATGGATGATCAACATCATTTTTTATTGAATAAAATGCGAATGAGATTATGGGTGGCTGCCTATCGTTGTAAATCTAGCTCATTCTTTAAACAAGAGGAAGATTATTTTAATTATTCTATGATTACTGGAGATCGAGAATTAAACAAAAGGTGGCAAGCTGTGTTTGGTATCGAACTATCAGAAGAAGTTTTGTTTAACCTGTTTGAGTATTTTCATGCTCCATTCAAATTAAATGAAAGATGCTTACAACTAGGGACTAGTCAATCGATCTTACAAACAAGACTGGAAAATCTGATTTTGGAAGTTAGCTATGAATTTAAAATTAAATGCCAGAACAAAACAGCTCTACTTCAGGCCGTTATGTGGCGGATATTTCGTACGATCGGTCCAACGCATATTTTAAATAACGTTGAAGAAGATTTTGTCTGCGAATTAATGAATGATCGACAAGATATCGTTTTAAATTTGAAAGCTAAATTCAGTGAAATTTATGACGATCTAACCGTTCATTCTCTAGATAAAAAAAATATGATTTATCAATCCATTTATACTTTAGTTTCACAATGGTCTGAATTTCGTTCGGAAATACGTAAGCCAACGATTAAAATCCACGCTGCATTGCTATTAGATGCACCAGCCGGGCATTTAAAAATGCTAAAAGAAGAAATTGAATATCATTTTAGAAATACATATGAAGTTGATATTTTATTGCCAATAGCACAAAATTCTGTGAATCAGCTAAAACACTATGATTGTGTCCTAACCAATGGCTTTAATACTGGCGATCTAGGAGATGTGAAAATTATTGGTGTCCCTAATTATTTTGGAGAAGAATTTGTCAAAAAACTACATCATTTTTTGATCAACAAAAAGGAAGAATTACACGTTTTTAGAAAGAATATACTCATCTAAAAGCAAAACAAGTTGAATATACATATTGAGAAAGAGGCTGAACGATACAGTAACAATCATAGTAGTATTTCCGAATAAACATCCAAAGAGCAGTTATCGTTACATTAACTATAAAAAAAGTGAGCGTACTATTTAGTGAAAACGATTCTGTTTGTTGCATAGATCTACCTAGTAAAGGGACCCGAGATGAATGATTGTCTTTGGTCTCCTATTTTTTTACTTTGCATCACGAACAACTCAATGGATCGGTGGAAAAAATAAAAGATTATGAAAGATATTTTACCAAGGGCTCGGTATATTAAGGTTATTTTTAAAGATTGGGATATGCTAAAAATAAAACAAGGAGTATTTATCTGTTAGGAGAGGAGAGATGTAATAGAAATGAGAGAAATATTAGACGGGCGTTTGAGACGCCAATTGAATATTTTAGAAATCCTTTGGAATACGGAATGGATTACGACTGCGGAATTAGCTGAAAAAATTGATAGTTCAGAAAAAACCATTCGAAATGATCTATCTCAAGTCAACGAAATGATTGAGCCTCTATCAATTGAAACTTCTTTTAGAGCAGGAATCATTTTAAAGAAAGATATCACAACGCCTAAGTCATTTATCTATTCAAAAATTCTTGAAAAGAGTCTAGAATACACATTACTGGAAACGATTTTCCTAGGAAAAGTTACTTCTAAAGAAGAGCTTAGTGATTTGCTTTATATTTCAGAAACTCAGGTATCAAGGGTAATTAATCGAATCAATCAAGAAATCCGGTTTTTCGATTTTCAAATTACCAATCAAATCAAAATTATCGGAAACGAAGGGAATATCAGAGACTTCTTTTCAGTATATTTTTCTGAGAAATATCATTTGCCCGAAAAATTGATACAAAAAGAAGAAAGAAATTTGATTTCAGAGATCATTGATATATTCATCAAAGAAAATACGATATGGGCAATTGTGAACAATGACCATCATTTATTTTTGGGAAATTTAAAATTTCAATTGTATGTCTGTTTTACACGATTGAAGCAAGGCTATCAATTAGAAGTTAACGAGATACCTTTTCATTTTACACATCTAATGAACGAAAAAAAACTAGTAGAAAAAATACATAATGTCTTTGGCATCAAAAGTGTAAAAGAAAATCTTCAGCAATTATTTTATGAATTCCATCAGCCAATTAATCCAATCGCTCGCTTTCATTCAGAAGGAGTTGAAATCGATTCGGTCTCAATAAAGAAACAGATCGGCTATGTGATTACTTTGCTGGAAGAACGTTTTGGATTACTTTGCGAGAATCGAGATAAATTGATTCATGATATTTATTGGACGACCATGAGTTCGGTGCGACCTACTTATATTTTATACAATAAAAAAACGGATTTTTTTGAAAATACGTTGAAGGTAAGTCCTGAGTTAGTTATCGCATTAAGAGATGAATTTTTTGATATTTACTTTTCTCTTGGTAATCCATTTTTATCTTACTTAGATGAAATGATCCAGCAATCCATCTTCAAATTATTAACTTCTTGGTCTGAACTATGGGTACGCGTGAGAGAAAGTAAAGCAAGTATCAATGTAGCGCTTTTATTGGATAGCTCTTACGATCATATGCGGATGCTCAAAGAGGAAATTCAATTTTATTTTAGACATAATATCAAAATTGAGATACTCGATCCTACTACTCAAATACAAAAGGGCTATTTACAAAAGTTCGATTGCCTTTTAACAGATGTATATTCGCCTGACCATTTCGGTATTCCAACGATTGGGATGTCTAGTTATTTTGATGAAGATATCATTAATAAATTAGTTGATTATTACCATATAAAAGTTAATTCCAGTATGGATAGTTAGTTTGCACTATGACTATAAATTTCGGAAAAGTTTCCGCTTATCAACTGATATGGCTAAAAATTAAGTATTATTTTTTAGATGTTCTAAGCTAATCATCTTTTTGTTACATAACAATTACTAATGGAAAAGGTATTTACCAATCTATCGGTAAAACTTGGTTTTCATTCTATTTTATTTTTACGGATAATATTATTGTGGAGGTTGCGTCGTTAAAGTATTGGAGGTGAAGAGCGAAATAAAAAGAGTGATGTATTATTTGATAGGTGTTTTAATGGTTAGTCTTTTCATTACAACAAACTGTCATGCACAAACCACAAATGAACAAACGATTCAAGTTGAAGCAATAATAGGAGTATGGGATGCGGACGCAGATGCCAGTACAATTGATAACGTAAGTGACGCAGGAACCAAAGAAAAAGCAACTATAACGATCACACGATCTGATTCAGGTTCTTCAAAAAAAGTGAGACTTCCACAAACTGGTGAACAATTGAGCGTTTATATGATGTTACTTGGAACAATTGTATCCCTTTTCTCAACGGTTATGTTGATTGAGCTCAATCGAGAAAAAAACTATATCATGTAATTTTATTTTTATGGAAATGTTGTGAGACGTTTTCAGCGAGGAGAGAGACAGAATAATGAAGAAGTTGACAAATGTGTTACTAGTATCATCTATTTTATTAGGTGGATTTGGAATTGGAACAATGAATGCAAGTGCAGAAACAGTTAAAGATAATGAATTAGGCTGGATTCCTGGATTAAGTGACCCTGAGGATGACAGCGCAACTATTCAAGGAAAAGATAATGCACAAATTGGAGTGGATGGCTGGATTGGTCCATGGGATCCGGTCGGACCGGAAGATGTATCTTATGTTGACATCACTGTACCTACAAAAGTACGTTATGCAAATGCGGTAACAGATGATGGCCAGCCACTTCCTAATATCTTATCACCTATTTATACCGTAACAAATAATTCTAGTGCACGTAGAGTCAAGATTGAAATATCAAAATTTGAAGAAAAAAGTCAATCGGGTGTAAGACAAGATTTATACTTTACGCCAACAAATGAAGCGGGCGTCCGTTTACAAAGTGTTGCGGGTCAATTTCTTAATAGCCCTACTTATTTAACAGAATTAGATAAATCTTCATCTAAAACGTTAAAATTCGAAGGAAAAA
The DNA here is from genome assembly GCF_040887425.1 of Enterococcus sp. C53. Taxonomy (NCBI): domain Bacteria; kingdom Bacillati; phylum Bacillota; class Bacilli; order Lactobacillales; family Enterococcaceae; genus Enterococcus; species Enterococcus sp. C53. The sequence goes on along the minus strand of NZ_JBFOFT010000006.1, from coordinate 2,160 downwards.
TCGCTGAAGGATTTAAAGAAAATCAAGTGGTTAGACCAAGTTACGAAATAACGTTTAATTTCACTGCTTTAAAAGATACTGAATCATAAAAAAGCGTGATTTGTTTCATTTATATCATATATTATTGGAATCCCCAGCAGAATAAACAGGGAATTTCGCACATAGTAACAATGACATGACTGTCTTAGAATACCATTTAGCAGGATTCCAAATAGTTGGAGTTCTGCTAATCATTGAAAGTATAAACTGTTGGAACGAAAGAAACTAGTTGATCAACAAAAAAACTTGTGGATTGTTTGAAAAAAAATAAAAGTAAATGCTTAACGAATGATTTTTTTATCCATCTGGTTGAGACGATTTGTTTTTGATTTTATCAGAAAGGGAGATTTTTAAATGGCACATAAAGCAAAACAAAGAAAAAAAAGCACATATATCCTGATAACCTTCTCTGTAGTACTTTTGATATTGGGGATCAGTGGATACTTCTATTTTAATCAATCTCCCCCTCAAGTCGTTACAGGATTGCCAGATTTTGATGAGAACATCACTCAGTTGAATAATGGCGAATTATTAAAAAAGATGCAGGAAGAAGTCGATAAAGACAATGTTCGGATTGTATTGAAGCATGAAATCGAATTAAATAAAGAGGGAAAAGCCCACGTGGATGTACGTAATGTGGGTGTCAACTCCTATAATATACAAGTAGAATACTATTTAGCATCTAATCAAAAAAAATTATATGTTTCAGGATTGATTCCACCCAACAATGGGATTGAATCGGTTGCTTTCAAGAATATGCCTTCCTCGGGTACGCATGGCATAAAGATATATTATAAAGTATATGATGAAAAAGAACTAATCAATACAACAACCATTGATGGAACACTCCGTATTGATTAACGAATCATAGCTAGTATAATAAAAAATAGTTATTTAGAGGCGGGCCAAAGCTTGCTTTATTATCTTAGTTCACTCGAAAATTCACGAAGTAGGTTTTGTTTTAACTGGTTTACTTGGGATCCTTTAAAGAGGGTCCTTTTTTATTTCACTAAAAGTACATAATTACCAAGAAATAGGAATTTTTCGGTTTGTTTTTTGGGATAGAATTAACTAAACTTTAGATGAAAACGTTGTTTATTTACTTGTTTGAAAGATTCACATAGTAAGAAGAAAGTAAGGAGGCAGAACTATTAAATCAATCAAATTAGAAAAAACGGATTATCGATTTTATGAATTAGAACAAGTCCAAAGACATAATCAAAGAGAAATAGTTGAATCAAGTATTGTACAACCAGATAAAACATCTTTAAATTATGATGTTTTAAATAAGAAATTTATTGACTATAAAAAGATCATTAGAAAATATTTGACCCATTTATCTTCAACAAAATCGATTCATTCTAATTGGACAATATTAATTGAATGGCGAATCATCTTTAAAGAATCGGCATTAAAAAAATTATCAGTAAGAGAAACAAAACTATTTTTTTTACAAATTGTTCAAACCTTTCAAAAACTATACGGTCTATCGAATATCATTTATGCACATGTTCATTTTGATGAAGAGAAACCACACTTACATATTGGCCTAATACCCATGAAAGAAGGACGTCTCAATTCTGCTTATATTATGTCCAAATATAAAAACTGTGAAATAGAAACAGAATTACTCAAAAAGTTAGAAGCAGTTCTTCAACAAAATAAGACATCCATCTATCGAAAGAAATCGACAAATGATCATATGAAAGAACAATTGAATGCTGAGTATCAGGAATACAAAGAACTGTATACTAAATTACTTCACCACTCGTTGTTGCCTTCTGAGGTGGGGATGAAGAAACCAGTAAGAGAAACAGACAACTACTCAAATCATATGACAGACGAAAAGAGTAAAACAATAGACGAATTACATAAAGAAAACAATTATTTGAATTCATTAGTGAAACGATTGAAAGCAGAGAACAACTATTTATTGAACGTCATGAAAGAAACAAAAAATAATTTTGAGCAGTTAGACAAACACAACTGTTCAAAAAACACGATGAACGAACCACCATTTGCCAAACTGGAATTAGAAAATCGAAATTACCAAAAAAATTGACAGAAAGGATACCATTTCTGCCAATTTTTTTCATTTACGCTTTGCTTAGTAAAAAAAAA